>JBGPUS010000001.1:0-34364 GCA_041491325.1 Nitrospirota bacterium
CAAGTGGCGCCGAAGAGCGTTTCCTGGGGCGGCTCTCTGACCTTCGGCAAAACCGGACTGGGAGACGCGTTGCGGAGCCTCGGCGGGCTTACCCTACTGGATGCCTATGAACCCGGCATTTCTCCCGCGGACATGTACGAGCGGCGGCGGCAAGCCCTGCTGACGGACCTCTATTTCACGGGGACCAACGCCGTTACCGAGGACGGCCAACTCGTCAATCTCGACATGACCGGCAATCGCGTGGGTGCGCTCCATTTCGGTCCGAAGCACGTTGTTGTTCTCATCGGACGGAACAAGATCGTTGCGGGCATCGAGGACGCCATGATGCGTATCAAAGACTTTGCAGCGCCCGTGAATGCAATGCGGCTGGACAAGAAAACCCCGTGCGTGACCACCTCCGAGTGCCAGGACTGCAAGAGCGCGGAACGAATCTGCAACGTCTGGACGATCACGGAGAAGTCGTTTCCGAAAAACAGGATCAAGGTCATATTGATCAATCAGGACCTCGGAATCTAAAAAGGGGAAGGAGAACAGCTCATATGCAGGTGAAGGAGTATTCAGCGATCAAGGCCACGCACATAAACAATGACGCGGCAAAGGGCATCGCGGCCCGTGTCGTTATCGGCAAGGCAGACGGCGCCCCGAATTTCTGCATGAGGGTTTTTGAAATCGCCGCGGGAGGAAATACCCCGCGCCATTCCCATGATTGGGAACATGAAATGTTTATTCACTCCGGCGAAGGCGAAGTTTACGGCAAGGGCATGTGGACTAAGATAAAAGTCGGCGGCGTAGTATTCGTTCCGGCCAATGAAGAGCACCAGCTAAGGAACCAGGGGAAAGGCGTGTTCACCGTCGTCTGTCTTGTTCCGTCCAAGGCCCCGGAACTATAAAAAGTAACTCCGGTGACGGGCGAGGAGTCGCCATGGTTTTGCTTGTTTTAATGCCGATCCCGGTTATGCCCTCGCATATGCCACGCTCCCACATGCAGCTCCTTGGAAGAATGCCTTGAGGCGGAGCCCAGCGGCGCAATCTCCCACCACCACGACGCATCAGGCCGGGATAGGGACAAACTGCCGATTGTGGAGCCTTGCTCGATCACGCTTCCTTCCTTGTTCTTGTAAACATATTCATGGTCGGCAATGAGACAAACCTCGCACGGCATTGCTTGAAGCGCATGATAATGGGCTTCATGGATCTGATCACACCATGCGGCAATGGTCTCCTCGTCATACTCAGGCAACTTCTTCCGAACATAATCCTGAGGGATGGTTGAGAGCTGCGAGAGAATGTTCAAGGATATGACAAGGCCGGTGCTTGCATCAATCTCAGGGATTGTCGGCTTGCTCACGGGAAGCTCATTCCGGCCCTGTTGCACATTCCAGAAAAGCGTTTCCGCCACGTTAGTGATGTCGCCTTGGATAGTTCGCGCATTTTTGTACTGCCTGATTCGCTTACGTACTTCCGGCAAATGCACTACATCCGCCAGCACCACGTCACGAAACATTTTTGTCAGGGCCTCGACTCATCGCCGCGTCGAGCAGAAGACCCGAACCCAGTACTACGACCTTGTCCCGCTTTTGGCACTTTCCCGCAGCAGCAAGAATAAACTCTTTTGTGTTGTCGAGATGCGGTTGCCACCCGGCGTGTCGTCGTTGGTATCTTCCCCTGAGTGCAATTGCCTGGTAGAGATATTCCATGGAACGGACATATTGAGGACACGGCGTTGTTATAGAGGTGATAATTTCACGCAGCATAGGTGTGGATTATACCAGAAGGATTTAAATATTGCAGGTAATTCAGTTTAGGGAGAATACGCGGCACTCGAAAGCGTCAGGGGCGGGTCCGCACGATTCCGATTTTATTGACGCCGCTGCATGCGATATAGACATCGCCGCTCGAAGTCGCAGCCATGTTGCGGATGACCCCGCCGCCCGAGGGCACGTGCCATTTAGTAAATTCCGTATTTTTCGGATCAAAGCGAACGATGGTGTTCGGTTCCGGCCCTGATTCGCTGTACCATACCGTGCCGTCCGGCGTGATCGCGATACCATAGGGTCTCGCGCGTTTTCCCCCTGGTGACGGCCACTCATCAACCTTGCCGGTTTTCGGGTCCAGCCTTCCGAGATAACCACGCTGATAATCCGTATAGTAGATCATATCGTCGTGAGTGATTGCCATTCTGCGAGGCCGCGACCCTTTCGGCAATACGAATTCAGTGAGCGTCATTGTTTCTGGGTCTATCCTCCCGATCCTATTGGTCCCGAGCTCGCAGAAAAAGGGAATGCCCCGGGAGTCCACGGCAATGCCGTACGGTTCCGAGTCGGGCGTGAGGGACCGCTGTAGCGTAACAAGCCCGGTTTCCGGATCGAGCCTGCCCACGAAATTTCCCGTGTGGACCGTGAACCAGAGTCTGCCCGCGTTGTCGAAGACCAGGGAGTGCGGGTCGCGCGCGGCGCGGTCAGGCATGGGATATTCCTTCACCTCTCCGGTGCGCGGGTCAAGCCTGCCGATGTAGCCTTTGTAGTTGGCCGTGAACCAGATGTTTCCTTCCCTATCCGCAACGAGTCCGTGCGGCCCGGAATCAGGAGTTTTGAGCCGGTACTCCTTTATCGCGCCGGTAGACGGATCGAGCTTCCCGAGCGTGTTGGCCGTCATGCCGGTATACCAGAGCGAACCGTCAGGCCCCACCGCTGGATCGTGGGGAAATGATTTCGGCGTGGGCACGTCCCATTCTTTAATCGAGACAGTCTCGGTGCCGACTGCGGCGAGTGATACGAAAGCAATAAGGAAGAGTGAGAGGGTTTGAATGATCATAGGCGCCTCCTCTGTATACAATTATTATACAACAGAAAAGAGCCTTTTTTTTCTTGCCACATTGGCCGGTCTATTGTACTCTTGCTGTACAGGGGATAATGGCTTAAAGAGGGGGTTTCATGAACTGGAAAGTCGAAAATCGACGAATATTTCTATATCTAATCAGCGCCATTGTCCTGCTGGTCGGTTTAGGAAGCGCTATCTTGATTTATCAATCGGCAATGGACGATTCGGAGAGCAGTTCAGCGTATGAAATTGTTGGTGGACGTCTTTATCCGGGTTCCGGATATGACAAAAAGTATGTTCACGACCTGCAACTCTACGGCGGACAGGCTGCTGTGCTTGCGGACCGGTTCATGCGCTGGTTCGACGGATTGTGGCATGGAGAGTCACTCGCCTATACAGTAGCCGTGATTACACTTCTGATAGCGTTGGTCTTTTTCGTCGCTGCCAAGAAGTCGCGAGCCCGTTTGTCATCTGATGGCCGCAATGAAAACAGCCGGGATGGGACTGTGTAATTGATTGATAGACAATTATAGAGAGATGCCATGACCGCACAGATACTTAAGCAAAAACTACAAAAGCTCGCGAACAAAGACAAAGCAAAACTTCTCCAGGGTTTTTTCAAGACCGGGCTCGGGGAGTACGGGGAAGGGGACATCTTTCTTGGTATCAATGTGCCGACGCTCAGGATGTTGTCAAAAGAGCATGATGGCATCTCCTTGAATGAGACGATGAAGCTTCTCAAATCCCCGATCCACGAAGAACGCTTGCTCGCTCTTTTAATGCTTGTTCGCGCTTTTTCAAAGGGCGACGAAGCTCTTCAAAAAAAGATCTATGACTTTTACCTCAAGAACACAAAATATATCAACAATTGGGACCTCGTGGATCTGACTGCGCCGAACATTGTCGGGACGTATCTCCTGGGCAAGAACAAAAAGCCACTTTACGAGCTTACGAAATCGAGTGATCTCTGGAAACGCAGAATCTCGGTCCTGTCGACGTTTTCGTTTATCAAGCAGAATGATTTCTATGACGCTTTCAAAATCGCGCATTGTCTTTTGGCGGACGAACATGATTTGATCCACAAAGCCGTGGGTTGGATGCTGCGCGAAATAGGAAAGCGCGATCTTTATGCAGAGGAGCAATTTCTCAAATCTCGGTATAAAAAAATGCCGCGCACCATGCTTCGGTATGCTATCGAGCGGTTCCCGGAAGCGAAGAGGAAGCAGTATCTGAACGGGAAAGCATGAAAAGTACAGGTGAGGTCGTTTAGGGCTTCTGTGCAGCCTGCATTCGGCCGTGGTCTGTTATGAGATCGCACCCATGTTCTTTTTCTTCTCTTCTTCTATGATCGCTTCAGTACTTGTATTTGCTGCCTGCTTCAGCTCATTGCATGACGGCTGCGCTGGGAGCCGGTTGCGAAGGTTTTCATAAATGTTCTGAACGGCCTTTCCGGCATTTTCTCGACCATTGTAAAGTTGCACTACCGAAAACGGGGCGACGTGAAAAGTATTAATTATGGAAAGACCGGTTTCACCGTTGTCATGGCTGTTTACGGGATCATCTGCGCCCGGGACGTCACGGTCTACCGCTTCCTCGACCGGGTGGATTTGATCGCGCACGAAGCGGGACATCTTTTCTTCAGTTGGTTCGGTGAGTTTATCCAGGTCGCGGGCGGAACGATAGGCCAGCTCTTTGTGCCGGCTGCCCTTACCGGGTACTTCTTTTTCCGGAAAGAATTATTCCCCTCGTCAGTCACGCTTTTCTGGATCGGCCAGAACCTGTTTAACATATCGATTTATATCAGAGACGCGCAAGCCATGGCACTGCCGTTGGTATCGGTGGGCGGCGGAGAAGATACGATTCATGACTGGAACTATCTTCTATCGCGCGTAGGGCTTCTTCGTTACGACCATACAATCGGCTCTTTGATCTATGGCCTTGGTCTGCTCGTCATGATTGCCGCAGTCATCATGGCCGCTTATTGGTCGATCGACACGGAATCTGAAGCTGATCCTAAGTAAAGATAACAAGGTTGCGGCGTCGAAAAAAAGGGAAGGGTTTTTCGAGTGAATAAAAAGCAGATCATCAGCTGGTGTTTCTTCGACTTCGCGAACTCAAGCTACTCCGCGGTCATTGCCGCGGTCGTTTTCCAGGTTTATTACATCAACGTAATCGTGGGAAATGCCGGGGGCAGCGGCGATCTCTGGTGGGGGAGGGCCATCTCGCTCAGCATGCTTGTGGTGTCGCTCTCGTCCCCGTTTCTGGGCGGGATCGCGGATTACGCGGGCCGCAGAAAAGGCCTGCTCGCCGGTTACACGTTCGTCTGCATCGCCGCGGTCGCCGGATTCGCCCTGCTTTCTCCCGGTGCGATTTTTATCGGGTTTGTGCTGATCGTGCTCGCGAACATCGGCATGGAAGGGGGACTCGTCTTTTACAACTCTTTCCTGCCCCAGATAGCGCGACCGGACTACCAGGGACGGGTCTCGGGCTGGGGGTTCGGTGTCGGGTACGCAGGCTCGATCGTTTCGCTCCTGATCGCGCTCCCCCTTGCGCAGACAGGGCGTTTTGATCTTATCTGGCTCATGGTTGCCGCGTTCTTTGCAATTTTCTCTCTCCCCGCTTTTCTGTTCCTGCCCCATGATACAACGACGGGCGCTTCCGTATTCCGGGCTGGAATCAACGGCAGCAGGAACGCGCTGAAGACGCTTCGGGAAATCTGGTCCCGCAAAGAGCCGAGAAAATTCCTCCTCGCCTACCTGATCTACGAGGACGGGGTCAACACCGTGATCGTTTTTTCGAGCAGCCTGGCGGCCACGACGTTCGGGTTCAACCAGGGCGAACTCATAGCGCTGTACCTTGTCGTTCAGGTCACGGCACTTGTGGGAGCGGTTCTTCTTTCCAAGCCGACGGACACCTGGGGGCCTAAGAACGTGGTGCTCGTTTCCCTCCTTCTCTGGGCGTTTGTGGCGGTGGCCGCGTATTTCGTCCAAACCAAAGGCGAGTTCTGGTTTATCGCCTGCACAGCGGGCCTGGGGCTCGGTTCGGTGCAGGCCGGGACCCGCGCATTCTTTACGCAGTTTGTGCCTGCGGGAAAGGAAGCCGAGTATTTCGGCGTTTACTCCTTTGTGGGGAAATCCTCGGCCGTTCTCGGCCCGCTTGTTTTCGGCCAGGTTTCCGCCGCGTTCGGGAGCCAGCGTCCCGCCATACTTTCCATTGCCGCATTCTTTGTGGTCGGGCTGGTCCTGCTCGGCAGAGTGAAGGGGGGAGGGCCGAATGTAGTTGCTCGGCATTCAGCAGGAGGGGATTCCGCATCCGGCGCGTGAATAAGGCGGGAAAGCGTTTGCTCGCGCTTCCCCGCCTTCGTAATGGATTGCCTATCTCAGTTTCCCGGGTATAATAAAGGCGGGTTACTGTGATACGTCGGCTCTTCGATCATTATGCTTTTTCCGGGCGATGTTTTTGCTCGCTCTGTTTTGCTCCCTCGTGAGCTTCCGTCGTTCCTTCTTGGTGAGCTTGCCGTCGGATTTCATACGCGCTTCGTCCTGCTTGATCTTGGTTTGCTGTTTCTCAAGCCTTCCCGCTTCACCGGGCGTGAGCTGGCCGCTTTTCTCGCCCTGCTCGATCCGCTTTTCCTGGTTCTGCTCCCGTTTCTGAATGCGGGGGTCATCCGTACCCGCATAGAGCGCGGAGGTCATCAGGAACGTCGCAGCGCTGATGCCGAGAATGGTTTTCATGCAAAGTTTCATGGTGTATCTCCTTATCGAGTGATGGAATTTCTAATTACGTATTGCAGCATCCGTGAACGTGCCGCTCCTCCTTTCTCATGGTAATCACGTTCTCTCTGGAGCATCGACAAACTGCTCTATTAGACAGCTCGGTCAACCAAAGGTTTAACGCTCCATAAAATCTTTTATGTTGAACATTCAGACGAAATATGATGTAATGATAGCACTGTTCTTAAAAGCGGCCTTTGCAACAGCGGATGATACCCTGCATTCGCGGCAAGCGCTCATAGACGCTGGGCACGAGACACCGTGAAATCCAAAAATCAATAACGTAAGTCAGGAAAAAGTTTCTACGACGCCTATGCTCATAACTATCATCGCAGCGATGGACGAAAACCGTGTGATCGGCCGTGACAACCAAATGCCCTGGGACCTTCCTTCGGACCGGAAACGGTTCCATGCCATCACGCGGGCGCATCCCGTTATCCTGGGCAGGAAAACCTTTGAAAGCATCGGCCGCCCGCTTTCGAACAGGAAGAATATCGTGCTCTCCAGGCAGGAGGACTACCACGCGGCGGGCTGCACAGTCGTCCACGGTCTGGAAGCGGCGTTTGCCGCGTGCGCGGGCGCGGCCGAGGCGTTTATCTGCGGAGGCGAAGAGGTCTTCCGCGAGACCATAGCGCTGGCGGACCGCCTCTACCTTACGATCGTGCATGAGGAGTTCGACGGGGACGCCTACTTCCCGGAGATTCCGCCGTTTTTTGAAGAAGTCGGGCGGAGGACGATCGAGGACTTTATTTCTTATGATATTGTTTTTTACAAAAAGAAGGAACCCATCGCAGTCGCCGAACCGCTGATGAGCGAGGGACGCCCGTGATGAAATCGAAATCCAAAACCGTGTACGTCTGCCAATCCTGCGGGACCCAGTCTCCGCGCTGGATGGGCAAGTGTCCGGACTGCGGCCAGTGGAACACCATGGTCGAGGAGCGGGTTGAGAAGCCGAAGGACGTGGGGAGCGCAAAGCGCCGCGACGGGGCGGAGCCGCTCCTGCTGGGCGATATCCAGACGAGCGACGAGGACCGATTCGTTACGAAGATCGGCGAACTCGACCGCGTGCTCGGCGGCGGCATCGTGTCCGGCTCCGTGGTGCTGATCGGCGGAGATCCCGGCATCGGCAAGTCAACGCTCGTACTCCAGATGCTTCGGCAGGTATCGGAACTGCGCGGCAAGGCACTCTACGTCTCCGGCGAGGAATCGCCGGCGCAGATCAAGATGCGTGCGCTCCGTCTCGGCGTCAAGACGGAGAACCTCTATGTGCTTGCGGAAACGCAGCTCGAGGAAATTATTCACGCGGCGGATGGATTGCAGCCGCAGGTCCTGGTCGTCGATTCGGTACAAACGGTATTCACCTCGGAGCTTCCGTCGGCGCCGGGCAGCGTGGGCCAGGTGCGCGAGGTGTCCGGCAGGCTCATGCTGCATGCCAAACGCACGGGCATGCCCACCTTTCTTATCGGTCATGTGACCAAGGATGGCGCCATTGCCGGACCGCGCGTGCTCGAACACATCGTGGATACGGTGCTTTATTTCGAGGGTGACAAGGGGCACTCTTTCCGCATTTTGCGCGCGGTCAAGAACCGTTTCGGTTCCACGAACGAAATCGGCGTGTTCGAGATGAAGGAGAGCGGGCTCGCCGAAGTTTCAAATCCGTCGGAAATATTTCTTGCGGAGCGGCCCGCGGACGCAACCGGCTCCGTGGTGGTCTCGTCCCTCGAGGGTACGCGGCCGATCCTCGCTGAACTCCAGGCCCTGGTCGCCCCGTCGAAGCTTACGATGCCCAGGAGAACCTGCATCGGCGTCGATTTCAACCGCGTTTCGCTCCTGCTTGCCGTGCTCGAAAAGCGCGTGGGTATGCACCTCATGGGCATGGACGTGTTCGTGAACATCGTGGGCGGGCTCAAGATCGACGAACCGGCCATCGACCTCGGCGTGATCGCGGCTGTGGCGTCGAGTTTTCGCGAGCGGGCTATCAACGCTCAGACCGTGGTGATGGGTGAAGTCGGACTTGCCGGCGAAGTACGCGCTATTTCTCAGGCCGAGGCGCGGATCAAGGATGCGGCCAAGCTCGGATTCACGCGCTGTGTGCTGCCTGCGTTGAACGTCGAGAAGATGGAGAAATCCGCCGCGATCAGGAAAATGGAACTTATCGGCGTGCGCACGGTGGATGAAGCGATGGAACGCCTTTTTTAAAAAGCGACGGCAAAATTCCAAATCACAAATATCAAATAATATCCAAGCGCCAAAGTCTCAAATTCCAATGATTTGGAATTTGGCGCTTGATTTTTGGAATGTATTTGTCATTTGAAGCTTGCGATTTGGTGATTGATTAATATGGCTATCGGCAAACTCTGGAAATTCTTCGGCAGCAGAACAGGCATGGCAATCCTCCTGGCCCAGCTCGCCCTCGTTTTGCTGTTCATGTATTTCTATTCCGGCTATCAATCCAGCGACAAGTGCGTCGCCTGTCATGCGAACAAAGAGCGCATGACCACGCTCGGCTATCCCCAGTTCGTGATGACCCGGGCGCAGGTGCAGAAAGAGGCGCGCCATCCGAACACGGAATGCCGCGATTGCCACTTGGGCAACGGCCTGTCGGACGAGCCCGCAAAAGCCCACAGGGGCATCCTGAAGCTGATCGTGCTCGATAACAATTTCGACGTTATGCCGCGCGGCGAACTCGTGAAACAGCTCCTCCCCTCGGGCAACGACCGGCAGCGGGCCATGCTTCCCCGGCTTCCCGACGGTTCTCTTGTGTACGAAGTCGGCACCATCCTTTACCACGATCGGAACACGACAACGCTCGGCTACGATCCGGCACTTGCCGAGAAAACCTGCGGCAAGGCCGCGTGCCATCCCGAAGAAGTAAAGCAGTTCTCTTCGAGTATCATGGGCTCGAACTTCCGCCAACGGTCCATGCGCACGTGGAACGACATCCACGGCCCGAATAACTGAGGGCCGTCCTTTGCGGACACCCAGCCGGTCGGCTGGGCCAGAGGCGACAAGTTCTCCTTTGAAAATACGGGAAAAATCCGGAAGCAGATCAACCTTCCGCTTTCGAACGATCAGGCAATCGCCAAGCAGAAGGCATGCAATATCTGCCATGCGGGCTGCCTCGATTGCCACTACGCGCCAACGCGCGAGCGCGGCGCCCACGCATTCAGCCGCACGCCGCCGTCGCCGAACTGCACCGGCGGAGGAAGAAGCACCTTTGTCTGCCACGCAGGTTCCATGGAAAGGCGGCGCGGGGACAGTTATCTGGGAAAAGAATTATCCGAACCCCCGGGGCTTCCCGAGGATGCGCACGTCTCAAAGAAAATCGAATGCGCGGACTGTCATCAGACTGGGCCGGGCGGCATGGGCCACCTCGAGCGAAAGGCGACGTGCCAGGACTGCCACCTCGAGATAGAGCGCGCCGTGCCCGTGAGCATCCACAAGAACCTGACGTGCGAGGCCTGTCACGTGAAAGTCCTCGGCGGATATGAGATGACCTCCTGGGGGCCGGGCAAAATTGCGTCTCAACCGAACCCGTTTAAAAAGTATTCTTTATATTACGGACCGCAGGGGCCGCCGGTCCTGATCAAAGATCAAAACGGCCGGTGGATGCCGACGAAGATTTGGCCGAACAGCATGGGAGGATTCAAGGACACGGTCGCTCCGACGCCCGGCCTAACGTTCCGCTGGCCCACGGGAGAAACCCGGGACGCATACGCGCAGCTCGGGACGTTCAGTTTCCCCGGCGGAAACAACAACTACCTTGCCTGGATTCAGGTCGAGCAGGTGGCGCACCCGCTCGGGAAGCCCCGCTCATGCAAGAGCTGCCACGGCTCCTCTTCACAAGTCAGTCACGCGACGTGGCGATACTTCGACTCGCAGGGAGCCGAGCCGTTTACGGGAAGTCAGACGGTGGTGGCGGACGAGAACGGACTTCGGGTAAAAGACATCAAGGCCACGTCGAAGATCAAGTTCATGGAAGACGGCAAAACGGAGTATTTCGCGGCATGGCTGCGCTTAGGCGATATTTGGAAGACCAGCGGAAATTTTTCAATTGCCAAGGCCGACCCGGGAAAATACCGCGCTCTCGAACGGGGTTTGAGCAAGACGCTTGCAGAACTTGCTGCTATCGACAGGAAATTAAAGTCCCGCGAGGCCAGGGGCCTGGACGTGAAGAAACCGCGGCGCGCGTGGAAAGAGGCAAAGGCGACGGCGTCGCACGATCCGGGGAGTGCTGCAGCTATGATACGTGAACTTTCCGTTCTGCTTAAATAAGAGAAGGACTGGAACAGCACACAACAGAAACCACGCGGAGGCGCTTTTGACCGTCATCTCAAACATGTCAGATTACCGAAAACCGGACCACGAAATCTCGCCGATCTTCATAAACCGCTGGTCGCCGAGGGCCATGTCGGGTGAAGAGCTAGGAAAAGAAGAGCTTATCCAGCTCTTTGAAGCGGCGCGCTGGGCGCCTTCGTCCATGAACAACCAGCCTTGGCGTTTTTTGTATGCCTTGAAAAACACGGCGCACTGGGAAACGTTCTTCGGACTGCTGACGCCGAATAATCAGACCTGGTGTAAAAAAGCGGCCGCGCTCATCGTCGTGATCTCGAAGAAGACGTTCGATTTCAACGGCAAGCCGGCGCGCACGCATTCCTATGATGCCGGCGCAGCCTGGGTGAGTCTCGCGCTCCAGGCTTCCTTCCTGGGTCTTGTCGTCCATGGAATGCAGGGGTTTGACTACGAGCGGACAAAGATGGAGCTCCGCGTGGGCGACGAGTATCAGGTGGAGGCCATGGCGGCCGTCGGCAGGCCGGGCAAGGCCGATGACCTGCCGTTTGCCCTGGAACAGCGGGAGTTCCCCTCCAACAGGAAAAAGCTTGAAGAGCTGGTATTCGAGGGCGGCTTCGGCGGGTGAAGCCGTGTTTATGACGGCTTCGCGCTTGAACATTTGAACGTTGATTGATATAGTTATCCTGCCGGGCGCAACCCATCGTCATGACCTTGTGGCGCGCTCCGGCGGGAAACGGACCGTGCGATCGTAAGTCCGGAGGAGGCTGCATGACCATGAAAAAAGTGATGATGTTTCTTGGATACGTTTTCATGGCCGTTCTCCTTATCGTTGCAGCAGGGGCGGCGACCGTGGCAATTATCGGAACAACGCTGGACAAAGAGAGCAAAGAGTTCGTCGATGCCGCCGTGCCCGCGATTGCCGCGGAGTGGGACATCAAGGAACTTCAGAAACGAGCAAGTCCCGAGTTTAACGAGAGTGTGGATTACGATGACCTCGCGTTTTTTTTTAACGCGCTTCAGGACCTGGGGGAGCTCACGGAGTATAACGGTTCAACGGGGGAATCGCACATTCATCTGTCTTTTCGAAGCGGGTATGAGCTTACCGCCTTGTATACCGCAAGCGCGGACTACAACACTGCCTCCGCGGAAATTCAAATCTCCCTGATCAAACACCGCGGCCAGTGGCAGATCCTCGGCTTTCGGGTGAGCCCCCAGGAGTTTAGAGAGAGAAAAGATATAATCTGATGAACACCCTCATCAAGACCATTGAGGTCCTTGGCATCATCGCTTTTGCCCTCACCGGAATCTACGAAGCCCGGAAGAAAAAAATGGACCTCATCGGCGTCTATTCCGTCGCCATGATAACTGCCTTCGGCGGCGGATCCTTGCGCGATATCATCCTGGACCGGCATCCGTTGTTCTGGATTGAACACTACCAATATACCATCCTCCTCCTGGCGTTATCGATCCTGTCCATCGCCTCACTCGAAGACATGCTGAGCAGAAAGAACATGCTCACGCTCGTGCTGGCGCTCGATGCGCTGGGACTCGGCTCTTTCAGCGCGTCGGGCGCTTCCATTGCCGACAAGCTCGGCTGCGCGACCTATGTATCAGCGCTCCTCGGCGTGATTACCGGTGTCTTCGGCGGTGTCATGCGTGACATCATCTGTAACGAGATCCCCTATGTGTTCCAAAGGACGGAACTGTACGCCACCTGCTCCTTTGTCGGCGCCTGGGCATACCTGCTGGTAGCGAGAACCGTGGAACCTGAAGTTTCCGCGGTCATTGCCTGCATCGTCGTCACGGTCGTATTGCGAATGCTTGCGATCCGGTATAAGATCAGATTGCCGCTGTAGCGTGTTTCCCTTTGTCGCTCAGGGCGCGGGCAAGGTTAATCCTGAAAAAAGCAATTAACCACACCCTGCACTCGCGCACACACTCGTAAACGCCGGGCGCAGGCAGATGAACACAGATAAATACTGATAATTCAAAAACATAAATCAAATTCCCGTATCACCAGATAAGTGAAAGCCTTAAATGAACTAAATTACTGATTTTGTTTTTCATCTGCGTTCATCTGTGTTTATCCGTGGTTCCAACCGCAGTTTTTAGGTTACTTGCTTGCGGAGCGAACCTGCAGGCGATGAGGCATACCATAAAGATCGTCATCCCCGAGTGCTTCTATCGGGGAGCTGGTTAAAACCGGATTCCCGCTCAGAGTCGCCGCGGGAATGACATGAGGAGTTTAGCGATACGCTAACGTCGTTACTATTACGAGGCGCTTACTAAGAGGAGGACGGTCATGCCGTTTGTAAATATCAAAATAACGAAAGAAGGCGCTACCACTGATCAGAAGGCCCGTCTTATCCAGGGAGTAACGCAACTGCTCGTTGACGTCCTGGGTAAAAATCCGCAAACAACGGTCGTGGTCATCGAGGAAGTAGAGATGGACAATTGGGGCATCGGCGGCGAGAGCGTCACGGTGCGGAGGAAGCGGGAGCGGAAATAGGTCTCTCATCGTAACGGCGGTCGGGGTCGCCGCGGATTACTGTGGCTGTTCCGGTGTGGCCGGTTGCGTGGTTTGGGGCGCGGCAGGTTCTGTCGGCTGGGTTTGCTCCGGCGTCGGTTGAGCTGTCGGTATTTGCGTCACGCCCGTTTCCTGTTCTTTCGGGAGTTCTTTTGCCGGGGCGGGTTCAGTCGGTTTGTACCGGGTCGGAGAAAAATTTGGGTCTATCTCGTATGCATTATCGAAGTTTTCCAAGGCCTTTGTTCTGCTCTCTTTGTCTCCTTTTCTGCCCTTCAGATAATATGCATAGCCCAAGTAATAATAGGCCTCGGCATCGGGGTTGATTTCAACGGCTTCCTCAAATTCCTTGACGGCTGCGTTGTAGTTTTTGGCCTTGAGGAAGGAAATGCCCTGGTCCAGACGTTTGGTCGCGGCTGCCGTGTCGAAGAGCTCCTCTTCCGCAAATGCCGTTGCCCCGAGCATGATGGCCAGGACCGTTGCAACAACGGCCGCTAAAAAGTTCTTTTTCATGGCTTCTCCTCCCTCACGCACCGCTACCATGACTTCAGGGTCCAGTATCCAGGGTCTAGGAAACTCTCCCGCGCACCGCTACCATAGCACAGCGTTTGCGCCGCTGTCAACAGCCGATGAGCCTAAAAAAGCAGTTAATCCCCAACCGCCGTTTTAGGGTGAGTGCCGTGCATCACGGCCACCACAGATACATAAAGGCCGCGCCGGGCTGCAGCATGGCGCCCGCATCGATGTTGATAAAGCTCATGGAATAGAGGTTGGGGCGGTATTCGCCGGGCCGGAAGTAAGTCACGACCGAAGCCTGCCCGAGGCCGGCCATTTTCTTCGCCTGCTCGATCGCTTCATCCAAATAGCCGATGCCGTCAATGAGGCCGGCAGATTGCGCTTCCGAAGCGGTATAAATGCGGCCATCGGCGAGCTTCTTCACCCGGTCGAGCGGCAGCTTTCGTTCCTCGGCCACGGTGTTGACGAACCGGGTTTGGAGGCTGTCTACCAGATTTTGGAAAAGTTCGCGCTCCTCGGGAGAAAACCGGCGAAACGGCGAGCCCATGCTCTTTTTGTCCCCTGAGGAAATTTCGTAAGACTGGACGCCAATTTTTTGCATCAAGCCTGAGGCATCAACGCGGAACAGGATCACCCCGATGCTCCCGGTCACGCTCGTGGGTTGCGCGGTGATCTTGTCCGCGGCAAGCGCCAGATAGTAGGCCCCTGATGCGCCCGTGTCCATAAAATGGGCGAGCACGGTAACGCCGGTATCACGCTTGAATTTTTTTATTTCGTGATAGAGCATGTCCGAGGCGGTAACGCCGCCGCCGGGGCTGTTGATCCTGAGCACGAGGGCCTTCACCTGCTTGTCCGACCGCGCCCGGTCAAGCTCTTCCCTTATCTGGGCGAGGAGCCCCGCCTTCTTCTTGGCGCTGAACAACGTCGACGAGTCCTCGCTCGTAATGAACCCGGAGATGTCGAGAAGGAGCACTTTGTCCCTGCCCTCGCCGGAAATCACCCGCTCTGCAAGCGGCAACGTTTCATCTCCGAGCGAAACCTTGAACACGGTGCAGCTGGTCGAAAACGACAAAAGCGCGAGCGCACAGCCCGCAAGAGCTATTTTTTTCATTTGAAATCGCCTCACCTTATAGGGTCGCCCTGTCTTCGCGGCTGCCCGTTCATGCCCACGCGTATGTCCGCCTTGCTCCGGAGCTCGGCGAGGTACTGGTCAAGCTGGCGGCCGGTCTTCTGTCTTGTCAATCGGGCCAGGATGTCTTTCTGAACTTCCTGAAAACGCTTGCCCCGGTAATCGGCGCGGTGCATTTCGAAGTAGCTCTGGGCTTCGTCGCGGGTAACGCGCACGAACAGGCCGACCTTTTTTTCAATGAACCGTTCGACGAGCAGCCGTTCGCGGAGCATCTGGGAGAGTTCCCCTGGCGTCATGCCGAATTCTTCCAAAAAAGCGCGGAAAGCCGCGTCGGAACCGAACCGCGCGGTAAGCCCGCTGATCTCTCCTGCTGTTTCCTGATCCGAGATTTCGACGAATTTAAGCCGGAGCGCCTCTTGTACGAGCATCCGCCTGGTGATCAGGCCGTCGAGCGTCTCGGCTTCGAGCGCTTTCCGGTTCGAGCCGGCAGCGCCAAAACGCGCATTCAGTGATACCGCAAAAGCGAGTTCGCTTCCCGTGATAATGTCATTGTTGACTGCTGCGGCAATGCGGTCGATGAGTTCTGCCCGCGCAGGGGCGGGCGCCATGAGGATACAGAGGCACAGCGCGAGAGCGCCCATCCCCTTGCGCAGTCCGCTGGCCAGGACCGCTCGGAGCCTGACACCGTGAATTTTTTGATCAGCACCCATGATAGGATTTTCTCTGCGCCTCTGCGTCTCGGCGGTCAAATTTTACGTATGGCGAGTCCATCACTCTTGTATGAGGTCCGTCATCTTAACGCCCCTGAGGTATTCCACGATCTTTTCCTGTTTTATTTTTTCCACCCGCTCGATAACCTTAGCTATTCTGAGCGCATTGTCCAAAATAATGTCCAGCCGCTCCGTGAGGTCGGGATCTTTTTTATCGTAGCGTTCGAGCAGCAACTCAATATTGCCGATGACCGTCGTGAGAGGGTTGTTGATCTGGTGTCTCATGGCGATTCCCACCTGCCCGATCGCGCCGAGACGTTCAGCCTGAACGAGCTTCTCCCGCATTTTTTTCTGCGTGGTCATGTCGCGCGCGGAAATTTGGAAACCGACATTCGTGCGGGCCTTCAGCAGCTTACGGACGCTCACGTCGAGGAAAGCGCGGCTCCCGTCCCGCTTGGCGACTTCCAGTTCTATAATCCGGGGCGGATTGCCGCCGAGGAGCCGTGTGGCAACTTGGGCGCTTTCGCGCGTCAGAAAGTAAAGAACATTTTTCCCGATCAGCTCGATCTTCGGATACCCAAGAAAATTTTCCGCCGCATTGTTCACCGCCGTAAGTCTGCCTATGGGGTCCACAGTGAAGAGAATATCGCGTGAATTTTCGAACAAGTCCCAGTACTTTTCGCTCGCGTCCTTGACCTCGGCGTAGAACCGTAAGTTCTCAATTGCAAGGCCGAGTTGCAAGCCGATCATCTCCAGCATCTGAAGGTCCGAGGGATTCAGGCTGAAGCCCTTGTTCGTGAAAAGAACAAAAACCCCGAGAACAACATCTCTGGCTTTGATGGGGACATACTATATTGCTCCTGTCAAGAGCTTCTTAATTTTGCATAAGTTTCAATAGAATAATTTTCAGCGTCAACTGAGGGCGCAGTTCTCCTTTCGGCACTCCTGCCGTCATCGCTTTTATCGGCGAGGCTCTCGCATCCAGACGAACGATAACTCTAATCGTTATGATCTATTCGGCGTGCCGCGCTTTCGGTATGGCCGCCCAGAATACCTTATCCAGATTCTATCGTTCAAACGAGAGGCCCTATATTGTCCCCACCGAGGTCTAAGCCTCAACGTTGATGCTCGGGCTCTCTCGCCGAAATCGGTTTTTATGCTTCATGGATCATGCCGCTTTTTTCTGCGCGTCCTGATCCACCTGCGTGAGGTATTTCGGATCAAAGCATTCTTTCTTCTTCATCAGCGTCCAGGCGATAACCAGGAGCTTCGCGGCCAGCTTGACCCGCATCTTTGTGCCGATGCCTTTCTCCTTCGCCCGGCCCTTGAGCTTGTTCGTAAAGTAGGCGATGAAGCCCTTGTTCTTGAGCGAGGCGATAAATGCCGCCTGATACAGGCCGTACCGAAGGTCGGCCTTGCCTTGCTTGGAGATGATCGGTATCGCGCTGTTTGACTTCTTGCCGCTTCGATCCGCGCACAGGTCGAGGCCCGCCATTTTCAATACCTGCTTTGCGCTCGTAAACCGGTGCGGATTGCCGATGGCCCCAAGCACCTTTGAGGAGACATCCGGCCCAAACCCCGGAATGCTCAGCAAGTAGGTGTACTCCGGAAATTCCATGCAGGCATCTTCGAGCTTTTCTTCCACCGACTTGATGGTCTGCCTGATCTGCTTCAGGCTGTCCACCATGACTTGAGCTTCGAAAGATGCCGCTTCTCCCATGGTGCAGCCGATGGAATCAACCGCGGCCCGCCAGATCGTTCCCACCCTGCGGCCCTTCGCCAGCGTCATTTTGCCCGGCGCGACAGTGCGGCAGAAGGCATCGTATTCCATGCCGGCGATCTCCGAGGGGTCAAGGCATTCCCTCACCACTGCCAGGGTTTCCGAAGGGCCGTAGTGTTGGTCCAGTTCCGGGAAATACTGCGCGATGAGGTTATTGCGCACGCATACGCTCATGCCGTGTTCCCTTCTCTTCAAACGCCGTTTGAGCGCGATAAGGATGCGCACGTTCCGCAGCGTCATCAGGGGGTATTCGTAAAACAAGCACTTCCCCTGGGCAATGAGATCGGCGACATTTGCCGCGTCCTTGACGTCATGTTTGTCCCAGCGGCCGTCCAGGAGCTGCCGGTTGTTCTTGACCGCGACGCCTCCCACAAGAACGACCATGTGCCCGCACTTGATCAGATGTTCAGCCAGGGGCTTGTGATAGTTGCCCGTCGGCTCGATGCCGAAGACCACCGTGGTCAGGCTGTATTGAACTTTGATTCGCTCGACATATGCGAGCAACTTTTGAAAACCTTCAAGCGTGTTATCAAAGACCAGGTTCTTAACCAGTGTCTTGCCGCGAGCTGTCCCGAAAAATGCGTTATGCTTCTCTTTTGCCGCGTCAATGCCGACAATCAGATGTTTCTCCGAGCCGCGAATCTCTTTCTTCAGTTGAAGAAACTGCTCAAGTCTGATATCATTTACACAGATCATAGAAGCCTCCTGTCTCTTGAATTTAGTTCCGTCATAAACTAATTCTTAGCAGGAGGTTTCTATTTTGGATAGTCTTGAAGATAATTTTCTCTATACTTTAATGGGAGAATCTAACCTCATGCTCTATCCACATATAACGATGATGTGGGGATGCGATCCGTTGACCGGGCAGGTCGCGTAGAACGATTCCACGCAGTTCTTCTCCGAATACGCCAATTCTCCGGACTGGGCGACCTTGCCGCAAAGGCAATCGGCCGCGCTGATGGCCGCTCCACACCGCGCGAATTCCGGGTCAAGCCCCTGCTGAACCGTAAGACGCAAGCATCCGTCGTCGGCCTCGCACAAAAAGACTCCCCCGCGGGACTCCAAACCGGGAACGCTGTTGAAAATCTTGGACAGCGACTTGTCCAGCATTTCCTCGATGTTTCCGGCCTGGCCCAGGGTGAGCGCCACGGATTCGAGAGCGGCAAGTTCGCGCGTCCGATCGAGCAGTCTCTGTTCAAGACTCCCCGCAGCCGTCCCGCTAACTTTTCGGGCCAGTTCACTGAACCGGTCCGCCAGCCGCGTGATGATTTTTTGATGCAGTTGCACTCGAAAATGCCTCGGAAATCCGTGGAATTACAGCATTTTTGTGGAGCGAGGTTTTAGCCTTGCCTGTTTCAACCCTGGCGCGATTAAGGAGAATTTGGAATCCCCGTTTACCATGGCCATTATAGTTTATCATACCGTGACGCGTTTTTTCGGCGTATTTATTCAACCCATCAGAACGCCTGCCCGATGCTGAAATGAAAATCTCCCGCACTTTCACCCGAAAGCGGGTGAATTTTCCAACCGTAGTCCACGCGGAGCGGGCCGACGGGCGTCCCATAACGAAGTCCGATGCCGTAAGAAGCGCGGAGGTCGCCAAGATCGATCTCCTGGCCCGGCCAAACATTGCCGGCATCGGTAAAGAGTACGAATCCCAGTCCCTCACCCGGGTTAATCCGGAGCTCGAAATTGAAGATAGCCATGCTGTCGCCGCCGGTCGGGATCATGTTCCCGTTCACGTCCTTTTTGCTCGGACCGATGGCGTCCTGTGTAAAACCGCGGACCGTCGAGCTGCCGCCCGCGTAGAATCGTTCATGGAGAGGCACTTCGGGAGTGTCATCGAAAGGCCAGGCCATCCCCGCCCGCGCCGAGAGGGCGACGACGACGCTGCCTGCCGGGATATACCAGCTGGCCTGGGCCGTAAGCTTGGAGAATGCGGCCTGAGAGCCAAGTTCTTTCAGCGCCTCTTTCACGACGAGTCCGTAGAGCGCGCCTTGTCGCGGGTTGAATACGTCGTCGCGCTGGTCCAGGACCACGGCAGGGCTCAAGCTGCTTACGAGGACCCGGCCGGTATCCTCGGGGGTGAGTTCGGCGGCGGGCTTCACGTCGTAATTGACGATGTTTTCGAACTGATACGTCAACGACGGCTTGAGTTTATTATACAGTTTTTCCACGCCGTAGGAGATTGCGGTCCTGCTCGTTTTGTAATAGATTTCCCGGGTATCGGAGTTCAGCCTCTTGGAATCGGACCACACCAGGCTCAATTTTCCCTCGACGTCGCGGTCCATGAACCAGGGCTCCTGGAAATTGAAGATTGCCCGCTTCAGGATATCGCTCTGCTCATAGCGAAGGCTGGTGTAACGCGCGGTCCCCCAGAGGTTGCGGTAGGAGAGCTCGGCGAACCCCCGGAGCCTGTCCAGGTCGCCGTATCCGAAGCCGACCTCCATGGCCCCGGCGGGCCGTTCTTCGACAGTGAACAGCATGTCCTTGACGTATTCCTTTTCGCCGGGATGCACGGGCTCGAATTTCGCGATGCCGAAATATCCCAGATGGTAGACCCGTTGCTGGCTTGCGAGAATGGCGGCATAGTCATAGGCGTTGCCGGTTTTTACGAGGAGTTCCCGAAGAATTACATAGTCCTGCGTGCGTTCGTTGCCGCGAAGAAGGACCCTTCCGATGAAGACGGGTTTGTCCTCCGTGATCCGGTACCGCACATCCACAATATGGTCCTGTGCGTTTTTTTCCACGTCTACCCGGGCGTAGAGATAGCCCTTGTCCGAATAAGCCGAGAGCAGGCGGTAGCGGTCCTCATCGAGGGTCCGTTCATTGAGCGGCGCGCCCGGCTTCAGGCCGACCCTGGCCAGGAGTTCGGCCGAGGAATACAACCGGTTCCCTTCAAAGGTGACTGAGCCGACCCGGGTTTGCGGTCCCTCGCTGATATCGAGGACCACAACGGCCTTGTTTCCGCCGTCGCCCAGGGCTGTCTTTTTTTTCACGCTCGCGGAGAGATAGCCGGCATCGAAATACCGTTCTTGAAGATAGTCCACATCGCCGTCCAGCAGGTCTTCCCGGTAGGGCATTGAAAAAAACCAGCCTGATTCGCGTACGACCATGTCGTTCTTGATCCGCTTGGTCGTGAACGCGCGGTTCCCCTGGACCGCGATCTCTTTTATCGTTATTCTCGGTCCTTCATTGATGATGAAATCGAGTTCGAGGCAGCATGGCGTTTCCGACTTTTTTACGTCTACCGATACCTGGGAGTATCCTTGTTCCCGGTACATTTTTTTTATTTTATCGGCGCTGCTGTCGATGAGGTTGTCGGAAACATCGCGCTCCGACCATAAGAGGAGAGACTGGCTCAGTTTCGAGGACCCGAACTCGTGATTGCCCGAGAACCGGACGCTGACCCGGGGGCCTTCCGCCACCTGGATGGACGCAAAGGCTTTTCCGTCCCGAAAACTCATGTTGACCGGTCCGGCCTTTGCAGCCGGGTAGCCCGCGGCGCCGTACCGTTTGAGGACCGCTTCCGTGTCAACGTCCAGGAGAATATCGCGCCGGAGCGGGGCGCCCTTTTTGGTCTTCATCGCCCTGAGCAGCTCTTTTTCCTGAAGCGCGGTTACGCCGGTAAACCTGATGTCCTCGACGATTGTCGGCGACGCTTCGCGGATGTCGATATGCAGCGCGACGTGGTGCGGGTCCGCGAGCGGCACGGCGCGAAAGTCCACAACAGCGTCGTAATAGCCCTCGGCCTGATACAGCGCGAGGAGGTCTGCCTTGAGCGCGGGAAGTTTCTCTTCGCGTAGTTCCCTGCCCTCGACACGGCGAACCGCGTCTGTGATCGTTTCGTCGGACAAGGTGTGGTTGCCCTGGAGTGCTATTTTTTCCACGACCGTAACCGGCAGCAAGACGTACACGAGCCTCACGCCCTGGCCGTCAGGGAAGCCTTCGACGCGAATGTCTCTGAACAAACCCTTAAGGTACAGCAGGGAGAGCCCGTCCCGGACCGCGGAACCGGAGAACGTATCGCCGGAACGGAGACCGAGGAACGGCAGGACTTGTGACGGCTTGGACCATGGCCGGCCGAGCTCATCGGTGATGTCGATGCGGGTAATTGTACGGCCGGTGAATTGGCCGGGTGATGAATGCGCAGGCGAGATGAGTAACAAAACGAGCAGTATCCCGGCCGCAAAATACGCCGATTTCATGTGAATTTTTAACACATTAAGAAATGATTGTAAAGGAAAGAAAAAGACGGGACAACCGAAGAAAGCCATTTAGTCAGTTACGCAAAAACTTTTTTGACAGGATAACCGGATTTACAGGATGTTTGAAGCTTTAAACCAGATGTTATCCTGTAATCCCGTCTAAAATTTCAGTTCCGGTTTATCCGGCTTAGGACGGCTTACCGCGCGAACTCGATGTCGAGCGCGGCGCTGAAGCCCCGGGCCAGGGCCTGTTGAACGATTTCCGGCGACAGCTCGCGCCCGAGTTCGCGCTTGACAGAGGTTACCACGTCGCCCGCGCTTCCGCCGGGAATAACTTCCGCTTCAAGGCCCGGATCATAGTCCAGCAGGACCGAGCCGTGCTGGAGGAACGCAGCGGACAGCCTGCGCTGGGCGCTGCCGATGATCTTCCTGTCCCGGACCAGAATTTCATACCATGACGGCGAAGAAAAACAAGCCGGATCCCGTGCGTCTTTCCGGACCAGGGCCGCATGCCTGCCGCCGCGCGAGACCACTTCGGCGGGAATGCCGAGATTTTTGAGCCCGGCGACCAGGCCCGCTGAAATTATTTTATACGTGCCGAGGACGTCGGGTGGGAAGAGGGGATTATCAGAGCGCGCAATGACGCTGTAGGTCAGCTCCTTGTGATGCAGTACGGCCCTCCCGCCGGTGATGCGCCGAACAATGTCGATGCCGAGGCGTTTGCAGCCTGCGGCGTTGACCGCGATTTCCGCATTTTGGAACCGTCCGAGGGACACTGCGGGCGGATGCCAGGCGTAGAACCGGAGCACGGGGACGGAGTCTCCTGCCTGCGCCCTGGCCAGCAACTCCTGGTCAACGGCCATGTTGTGCGCCCCGGTCGCGGCGCCGGTGTCGAGCAGTTTCCACGGAATCATGGCGGCCATGGATTGATCCTCAAAAGAGCGGTAAGATGAACACCGAGGAAGAAAATATAAGACTCAGCCCTGGCCTGAGGTCACGCATATAATGACGGCTCGTTGTTCGGCCTGGTCTTGAAGCGGCGGTAAGACCACATATACTGGCCGGGCATTTCGCGAACCCAGCGCTCGATCTCCTGGTTCATGCGCAGGGTATCGGCTACGGGATCATCGGTAGGAAAGTTTTCAAGCGGAGGGTAGAGGCGCGCTTCGTAGCCGAGGCCCCCGTCCAGAATGCGTGTGACACAGGGTATGACGACAGCGTCGGTGGTGCGCGCTATCCTGCTTAAGGCGGTAACGGTCGCCGCGGGGATCCCGAAAAAAGGGACGAAGATGCTTGCGCGTTCTCCCATGTCCTGGTCCGGAAGATAATAGAACGGCCGGCCCTGGCGGATGTTGCGGATGATCGGCTTCAAGCCCGCCATGCGTTCGACGACCTGGCCGCCGAACCGGGTGCGGCGCTGGAACAGATACTCAAGCAGCGGGTCGCGGGATTTTCGGTACATGCTGACGCACGTTCTGTCCAAGGCCACGCGCATACCCGCCATGTCCAGTCCGAGGAAATGCGGAGCGAGCAGAATCACGTTTTTGCCGCGCGCAATTTTCTCTTCAAGGTAATGAGCGTCTCGGATTTGAACGAACTGCTTGATGCGTCCCCGCGATGCCCACCAGCCGATGCTGAGGCTCAAAAGGGCAAAGCCGCTGAGGCGGAAATGCTGTTTCACGAGTTGCCGACGCTCGGCAGCGGACATATCCGGAAAACACAGCTCAATATTTCTCTCGGAGAAATGGCGGGAAGGGGAACGGAACAGGGAAAAAAACGAACCCAGACCGCTGCCCAGGACCCAGAGGACGCGGCCCGGCAGGCGGCTCATCAGGAGCATGCAGGTAAGGACCGGCCAGGCGTACCAATACCGTGGATGGAGAAATGTGCGAAGGGAAATATCAGCCATAGCGTTCAATACCGAATAACAAATATCGCGCGGGATTTGTTATAGTGTCCAGAGCGATCACAAAAAACGCCTGAGTATCATACGACGCTCAGGCGTTCTCTTTTTCAGGCCCGCGCACGGCGGACCGGTCAAATGCTTCAGCCGCCGCCCGAAGACAATCCGCGGGGACCGCAACTTGCGCTGCTCCCTTGCGATGAAAACTTCGAGAGTGTTTTGCGGGCCTTTTTTTCGCTACAGTAAGGGCAAACGGTATCTTCCGCCTTTGCTCCCATGGACTGAAGAAGCACGAAGTCTTTGCCACAGGGTTCGCATACATATTCATAAAACGGCATGGTAAAAACTCCTTATGATAAAGGCGCTTCGAAACACGATTGTTATAATACTCACGAGGCAGAACCCTGTCAAGCCAAAAAAAACCGGGCATCTATCCTGTGAGACATATCGATGAACTTATAGCTTTGCGCATAAAGCCATTGTGGTATAATGTCGGCACAAGTGCGCAAAAAAATAGGATTCTGGAACGGTCAGGCAAAGGCGGGCCTGAAAGGAGGGCACGGTGCAGAAAGAAATGAATGGGGCTGAAATCATGGTCAAGAGCCTTGAGGACCTTGGGGTAACCCGGATCTTCGGCTACACCGGCGCAACCATCCTTCCCGTGTATCACGCCCTCGGAAGGAGTTCCATTGCCATAACCGTGAACGCGAATGAGCAAGCAAGCGCCTTCAGCGCCGCGGGATATTCCCGGGCGAGCGATCGCGTGGGAGTGGCGGTGGTCACCTCGGGACCCGCCATTACGAATACGCTGACGGCGGTCGCGGATTCGTTTGCCGATTCCGTGCCCCTGCTCGTGTTTGCCGGACAGGTGCAGCAGAGCCGGCTTGATACCGATGAGTTTCAGCATATTAACGTTAAGGAAGTATTCGCCAAGGCCGCCAAGAAGGTGATCCTGGTGAACGACGGCTCTGATATCGAAGAGACGATCAAAGACGCCTACTACTATGCGAAGTCGGGCAAACCGGGTCCGGTGGTAATTGATTTTCCCTACGATATCCAGCGCAAAACAGGCCTCTATCAAGCCAGGGACATTGAGCGGTATCGCCGGAAATACGACCACGAGACCCATCTCGGCAGCAACCAATGCCTGCAGTTTTTCGACCTGCTCCAGGGCTCAAAACGGCCCCTGCTCTACATCGGAGGCGGCCTCAATTCCCAGAGGGCCAGCGACAAGATCCGCGAGTTCAACCGGAAGTTCAATATTCCCTCCATCAATAGTCTCATGGGAAAAGGCATCCTCGACGAGTCGCTCGATACCTCGCTCGGAATGCTGGGGATGTTCGGAACTCCCTATGCGAACATGGCCATCCAGGAGACGGACCTCTTCGTCGCCTTCGGCGTCCGATGGAACGACCGGGTGGTGCAGAAGGTCGGCGAGTCCGGTCTGAAAGCCGAGATCGCCTATATCGACATCAATGCCGAGAAAGTACAGGAGGTGCGGGTCACCCGAAACCCGAAGTTCTCCTTTATCGGCGACGCAAGCACCGTGCTTGAGGACCTGATTGGATATGCGCAAAAGAACCCCGTCACTTTGAATATTCGTGAATGGCAGGAGCGCGCTGCTTCTCTCAAGCGGCGCTTCCCGCTCAACTACAATCGCCAGGCAAAAGAGCTCCAGGCTGCCGAGGTGGTGGACCTTCTATCGCGCTCCATGACGGAGGACACTAAAGTCACCACCGGTGTCGGCCAGCACCAGATGCTCGCCGCGCAATACATGAAGACGGCGCGGCCGAAGTCGTTTATGACGGCGGGGGCCTTCGGGACCATGGGCTTTTCGCTTCCCAACGCTATCGGGGTCCACTTTGCGGCCCCGAAAGCCAGGGTGATCGCCATCGACGGAGACAGCAGCATAAAAATGAATATGGGAGAGATCCATACCATCGGTTCTCTGGGGCTTCCGATTAAAGTACTGCTTCTGAACAACCACGCAGACGGCATGGTAAGAACCATCCAGGCGGTGTTCTACGATCGCCGGTTTACCGCGTCGGAACGGGGTTTTGACGCGAACTTTGCCGCCATCGCCAAAGAGTGCGGGTTCTTGTGGTGTCGCAAGATCAGCAAACGCGAGGAACTGGAACCGTCGATGAAAGAATTTTTGACCGCCGAAGGGCCCTGTTTCCTCGAAGTTGTCACGGACCAGGAGGAGGGGGTCTTTCCGGTCATTCCGCAGGGCAAGGGATACAAAGACATGATCCTCGGCCCCTCTATCAAGGAAGTTGCGGAAGGCTGAGGAAGACACTTGAGATCTGAAATGCCGCGCACTCCGCGGCAAGAATATTCTTGAATAGAGCTATGCTTTATGTTAAATTTTACACACCGTTTTACCGAGGGGGCGATGGAATGAGAAAGAGGCTGTCGGCTGCGTTTCTCATGGTGGTTTTAACTTTGCCGTTCGGTCTCGCGCATGCGTCAGCTGTTGATCAGCAGTACCATAAAGCGGATATGCTGTTCAGCCAGGAGAAATACTCGGAAGCCGTTCTGCTGTACCGGGCCGTGCTTTCCGCTCCCTCCCGCGCCATACCTTCAGGCGTTCTTCATACCCGGGTCGCGGACTGTTACTTCCGGCTGGGGGATTACCGGAACGCCCTCGACTCGTACCGCCTGGCGTTGAACAATCAGAAAAAACCCGAACGTCCGCCGACCCAGTACTGGATCGGTTTTTGTGCTTTTTTGCTGGGGAAAGACGCGGAGGCTGTAACTGAATTCCTAAAGATACCCGAACTCTATCCGGACTCCGGCATGTGGGCCGTCACGGCGTATTACTGGGCCGGCAGAGCGTCCGAACGGATGGGAAAAAAAGAACTTGCCGCCGGGTATTATCGCAAGGCAGGGGGAAACGGCAGGACCGCTCAGGACCGGTTTGCCTTGAAGAGAGCGGAGAAGGCGAAAGAAAAATAGGGTCCAGGGCCGGTAAAATAGGGTCCAGGGGCCAGTAGCCAGGGTCCAGTAGTTACCGGACCTCGGACCCTGTACCCTGAACCCTATAGGTAACCATGTTAAAAGAACTGAACATAAAAAATTTTGCCATCATCGACCAGCTCCGGGTGGAGTTCACGCCGGGGCTGAACATATTCACCGGTGAGACAGGCGCGGGCAAATCCATTGTGGTTGACGCGCTGAACCTCGCCTTGGGCGAACGGGCGAGCGCGGACCTTATCCGCACGGGTTGCCAGGAGGCGGTCGTGGAAGCCGCGTTTGGGATGGACGGCAACGGCGCGGCAGCCATCATGGCGCTGCTCGCGGACCAGGGCATTGCCGCGGAAGACGGCGAAGACCTGATCGTCCGCAGGGTGCTCGCTTCGTCGGGCAAGAATAAAGTGTATATCAACGGGAGCCTGGCAAACCTCGCAACGCTCTCGTCCCTCGGAGCGCAGCTCGCGGACATCCACGGCCAGCACGAGCACCAGTCCCTCCTCGACCGCGAGCGCCAGATGGACATGCTCGATTCGTTCGGAGGCTTGTTCGGGCTCCGGGAAGAGCTGACGCGCTCGTACCGGAGCCTGCAGGACGTTCGGAACGAGCTGGCCGGGCTCGAAGCGGGCGAGCGGGACCGGGCGCAGCGTGAAGACCTGCTGCGGTACCAGAAGACCGAGATCGAGTCCGCGGCGCTCAAGCCCGGTGAAGATGAAGCGCTGGCGCAGGAGCAGAAGATCCTGATGCACTCCGAAAAACTCGCCGGGCTTTCCCGCGCGGCGGACGAGGCGCTCTACTCGTCCGACGGATCGGTGCTGGCCGGACTTAAAAAGGCCATGACCAGCCTTCGGGAGATGAACGCCATAGACAACCGGCTCGCTCCGGTCCTCGAACTTTGCGAGGCAGGCAGGGCTCAGCTCGAAGAGGCCGCGCATGAAGTATCGTCCTATGCGGGCAGGGTGGAGTTCGATCCGGGCCGGCTGGAACAGATCGGCGACCGGCTCGACCTGATTCAAAAATTAAAAAAGAAATACGGCGGCGCGCTTGAGGAGATCAATGCTTTCGGCAGGAACGCCTCGGCCGAGCTCGAGCGCATGGAACAGAGCACCGAGGAGATCGCTCGGCTGAAGTCGGAAATCCTGACCATCAAGTCCGGGCTGACGGCATCGGCGCAGGAACTCACGAAAAAGCGGAGCGCGGCCGCACGGGAACTTGAAAAAAAAGTCGAAGAAGAGCTGGGACACCTCGGCATGAAGAAAACGATATTCAGCGTGAAGATCACGCAGGAACCCGGCGACGATACGCTTG
Source organism: Nitrospirota bacterium (assembly GCA_041491325.1). Lineage (GTDB taxonomy): Bacteria > Nitrospirota > UBA9217 > UBA9217 > UBA9217 > JBAZLV01. Next base: position 27,938 of record JBGPUS010000001.1, read on the forward strand.
ACAACCATAAACTTGGGCCGCGCGGCGCGGACCGGGTGGAATTTCTCATTTCGCCGAACCCCGGCGAAGAACCGAAACCGCTCGCGAAGATCGCTTCGGGCGGGGAACTCTCGCGCATCATGCTGGCGCTTAAGACTATCCTTGTCGAAGGAGACAGCATTCCCACGCTTGTATTCGATGAAGTCGATGCGGGCATCGGCGGCGCGGTCGCGGAAGAGGTAGGGAAAAAACTCAGGCGCGTCGCGGAAACGCGCCAGGTCTTCTGTATCACCCATTTGCCCCAGATCGCGAGCATGGCCACGAGCCACTACGGGGTTGAAAAGCTCGTGAAGAAGGACCGAACGAGCACCGTCGTGCGCTTGCTCGTTGAAAAAGAGCGCGTAGACGAGGTCGCGCGCATGCTCGGCGGCAAGACCATCACCGAGGCGACGATCAACCACGCCGAGGAGATGATTGCGCGGGGAGCGTCGTAATACGGATTAAGCAGTTCAGGTGTCCTCTCCCCGACAGGGAAAGGGCCGAGGTGAGGGGGCGGAGATAGATGGGCAAGGTCGTCATCAACATAGATATCTGCAAAGGGTGCGAGCTTTGTACCACGGCGTGCGCGAAAAAACTCCTCAAGATCGGCAAGGTGTTCAACAAAAAGGGCTACTATACCGTGGAATTCCGTGGAAAAGAAGGAGCATGCACGGGATGCGCGCTTTGCGCCGAGATGTGTCCGGACATTGCGATTGAAGTATGGAAATGAAATTAAGGAGCCGGAAGTCAGTAGACAGCAGCCAGGACTGCTACACGCGCAACGAGGACAACAGAGAATGACCAAGGTTTTGATTACCGGAAATGAAGCCCTTGCCGAGGCCGCGGTGCGCGCGGGATGCAGGCGCTACTTCGGGTATCCGATCACGCCGCAGAACGAAATTCCGGAGTTTATGGCCCGGCGTCTGCCGGAAATCGGCGGGACGTTCGTGCAGGCCGAGAGCGAGATCGCGGCCATCAGCATGGTATACGGCGCCTCGGCCGTGGGTGAGCGGGCCATGACCTCGTCGTCGAGTCCGGGAATCAGCCTCATGCAGGAGGCGTTGTCGTTCATGGCGGCCTCGGAACTCCCGGCGGTGATCGTGAACATGCAGCGCGGCGGGCCGGGGCTCGGCAACATTTCGCCGTCGCAGGCTGATTATTTCCAGGCGGTGAAAGGCGGCGGCCACGGCGATTACCGGCTCCTGGTCTACGCGCCGGCAAGCATCCAGGAGATCGTGGACCTGACCGTGCGCGCCTTTGACAAGGCGGACGAGTACAGAAACCCGGTGATGATCCTGGGCGACGGCGTGCTCGGACAGATGATGGAGCCCGTGGAACTGCCGGAGCTGGAGCCGCGTTTGATCGAGAAACCCTGGGCACTGACGGGCGCCGCGGAAGGAAAACCGGGGAAGGTCATCCGCTCGCTGTTCATGCTGCCGGGCGAAGACGGCGCGCTCGAACACCACAACTATACACTCAAGGCCAAGTATGAACGCATGGCCGAGCGCGAGGTGATGTGCGAGACCCTCTTGACCGATGACGCTGAAATCGTGGTAGTGGCCTTCGGCACCTCGGCGCGCATAGCCAAGACCGCGGTCCACATCGCGCGGTCCGAGGGGATCAAAGCGGGCATGGCGCGGCCCATTACGCTTTTCCCGTTTCCGGACAGGATTATCGCATCCATCGCGGAGCGCACGAAACAATTCCTCGTCGTTGAAATGAACCTGGGGCAGATGGTCGAGGACGTGCGGCTGGCCGTGAACGGCAAAGCGCCGGTATCGTTCTACGGCAGGCCGGGCGGCGCCATTCTCGCTGTCGATGATATCGTCCGGGCCATCAGGCAGGCCCACGGGTGAGAATTTTTTGTGGTTTTTGATAAGCACTGATAATTCAGCACATAAATTAAATTCCTTATCACGTGGTACGTGAAAACCTCAAATAAACTAAATTCCCGATTTTGCTTTCATCTGTGTTCATCAGTGTTTATCCGTGGTTCCAACCGTCGTTTTTAGGTTAAAAGACCTCGATGATGCCATCGCTCCTGAAGCGCGTCATAAACCTCATTGTGAAACCGCGAAGCGAGTGGCTGCTCATCAAAGACGAGCACGTCTCGTATCAACGGGTCCTTTTTCGCGATGTTGCGCTTTTTACCCTTGCGCCGCTTGTTGCTATCAGTCTTCCCGAGCTCCTGCGTTTGCTGAAGCATCCGGACTTGCCGGCCTTCCGGTTTGCCGCGGAGCTTTCCGTATGGCAGGGTGTGCAATGGTACCTGCTCAATATCATGAACGTCGCAATCATCGGGGCTTTTTTTCAACGCCTCATTCCCATTTCCGCGCATACGAACGACCGCGTCCACGGCCTTAAGATATCGGCGTATTCGGCCATGCCGCTTTGGCTGGCAATTTCTTTTACGGCTATTCCTCTCGTTTTTTTCGATTTACTGGCATTTTTGGCGTTCCTCTACAGCTTTTACCTCATGTATCTGTCCGTTGTCGTGTTTATGGATGTTCCGAAAAAAAAGGCGGTCGGGTATGCGACGGTCTCCGTCCTGGCGTCGGCGGGAGCGATCGGTGTCATAGATACCGCCATCATTCAGGCGGTGAGTTACGCGGTCCGGCTCCCTTAGACAGGATAACAGGATTGACAGGATTTTTTACGTTTTACCCGCTCTTATCCTGTAATCCTGTCAAAATGAATTCTTGGTTCCGGCTTGTCGGACAGGGAGTCAAATAAAGATTATGAGGATTTATCGATGAAACGAATCTACCTCGATTATAACGCCAGCACTCCTGTTGATTCCCGGGTCCTGGATGAAATGCTGCCGTATCTCAGGGAGAAGTACGGGAACCCTTCGAGCAGCCACTCCTTCGGCGTTGCGTGCAGGTCGGGTATCGAGCAGGCGCGAGAGCGCCTGGCGGTCCTCCTCGGGTGCGAGGCAGCGGAGTTGATCTTTACCAGCGGGGCCACGGAATCGAATAATATGGTTATCCACGGCGTTGCAGCCTCGGCGCCCGCCGGGAGCCATATCATCACGTCCCGGATCGAACATCCGGCCGTGCTGGAGCCGTGCCGTCGGCTTGAAACACGGGGCTACGCGGTAACGTATCTTCCGGTTGACGAGTACGGCATGGTGCGAGCCAAGGACCTTGAAAAAGCGATCACGCCCAAGACCGTTCTTATCACGATCATGCACGCGAACAACGAGGTCGGGACCATTCAGCCGATTTCCGAACTCAGCCGCATTGCGCGGGAACGCGGCGTGCTGTTTCATACGGACGCGGCGCAGAGCGTCGGCAAGATCCCGGTCCGGGTGGAGGAACTCGGCGTGGATTTTCTGACCATAGCGGGGCACAAGTTTTATGCTCCGAAGGGGATCGGGGCCTTGTTTATAAAAAGCGGGAGGAAGCTCGAACCGCTGTTTCACGGCGCAGGGCATGAGCGGGGCTTGAGGCCGGGGACGGAGAACGCAGCGTTCATCGTCGGGCTCGGCATGGCAAGCCTGATCTCCGCCGAAAGCCTCGACGTGGAAGGGCCGCGTCAGGCGCGGCTCGGCAAGCGGCTGTTCGACGGTCTGAAGCAGGCCGGGTTCGGCGTGAGCCTGAACGGGCACCCGGAGAAAAAACTTCCCAACACCTGGAACATAAGCTTTGCGGGCCATGACGCCGTGACTATCATGGCGTCGCTGACCGACGTGGCGGTGTCTCCCGGCGCCGCCTGTCACGGAGACCTTGTCGAGCCGTCTCACGTGCTTTCCGCCATGGGCGCGGACCCCGCACTGGCCCGGGGCGCCGTCCGCTTCAGCCTCGGGAGGGAAACGACCGAGGCGGAAATAGATGAAGTCCTGGCGAGAATAAAGGCGGAATTGGGCCGGTGATTTCGTGTCCCCGTGTCATTTTATGGTTTTTTTTGTCTTCCGTATATGGTACTATTTACCCCTGAAGCAGCCCCGCTTTATCGGATAGATGCATGCGAAGTTTTGTTTTGTAACACCCAGAGCTTACACCTTCCCTTGTCATCGCCTTTCTTGATAATTGAAAATGGGGTATTCGTCATGCCCCGTGAAAACGGGCATCCAGCAGGAACTTTAAACCCTGGATTCCCGCCAGCGCGGGAATGACGGCAAAAAGAGCAGTAATCCTAGAAAGAGCAGTTGGACGCTGAAGAATCGGATTAACATATGATAAAGGCGTATAAATCTGAAACAAAGCTTTCTTCTTTTTGGTGAACTGATAACCAGAGAAATATCCGCTTTTATCTGTGTCAACTGCCGTTTTTAGGGTAATCGTTTTCAGCAAAGTTGTTAAAGACCGATACTACAGGAGGAACAGACGTTATGAACAAAAGACAGCTCTCTTACGGCGCAGCAGTCGCAGCGGCCCTATTCCTTTTTCTCGGGATTGCCGGCGTGTTTGCGACGCCTGCATCCGCGAAGAAGAAGCACGCGGTAAAAGCAGCGCCGCCGCGCGTCACGCTCCAGATCGACAAGAAGGAATACGGACAGGAAGATACCGTGAAGATCAGCGGCACCGCCCCTAAAAACAGACCGGTATTCATCGAGATCGCCTCGGAGAAAACCGTTGAAGTCCGACGGCTCGACAGCAAAAAAGACAAAGAGACGGGCAAGGTTCCCTGGATCTTTTACTCAAGCGACAGCATCCCCGCATACTACAGCACGCTTACGCCGAAAAGCGCCAAAACCGGGATAGAGGCGCTGAAATTCCAGAAGGATGATTGGAGCTACTCAGGCGCGCTCAAGGACCTGGGCATCGACCCCTCGTCCCTGCGCCCGGCGGCCGCAAAAGTCGAACGCCGAAAGACCTCGATTATCGCCGTCATCACGGGTTCGCGAGGCGAAATTATGGATCCGATGGACGACAAGGGAAATCTCAAGGCGACGCTTCCGCTTTACAAGACGCGTTTCAAATCGCCGGGCAAGCTTTTGCTGCCGGTGGTGGACATAAAGCCCGACGGCGCTTTTGAAGCGGAACTCAAACTGCCCAGCGGCGTTGCGGACGGTAACTATACCGTGACCGCTTTTATTGACAAGGAGCTCCGCGCGTCGGCGGTGTTCACGGTGAACCTTCCTGCAGGCACTTGGTACTTCGAGCGGGCCGGCATGGCAACGAACATATTCGGCCCGTTTTTCCTCGCGCTCATCGTCACCATGCTCGGCGTGCTGATCGGCGCCGGCGGGGGATTCATCCTCACGCCGCTGTTGCTCTGGATTTACGGCCTTCCGCACGCGATCGTGGCGGGGACCGTGCTCCCGACCGTGCTCTTCTCGCAGGGCTCGGGCATCTATAATTACAACAAGATCAAGTTCATCAACTGGAAGCTGGGCCTCGTCATGGGCGTAGCCATGCTTGCGGGCGGGTTCATCGGTCCCGTGCTCACGCAGCTTATATCGCTTTCGCAGTTCAAGAGCCTTTTCGGCATCGTCCTTTTCATCCTCGCCGGCCTCATGTTCTGGCAGACGCTTCCCGCGCAGGTCGCCAAGAACAAGCAGGAGCAGGAGATCTTGAAGCACATCAAGAAACAGGCCGAACAGGGCGCGTGCGAAGTAAAAAAATCATAAGGGAGAACATCAGATGAACATTCATTTTTGCGGACAGGACATAAAGACAAATCCGGTAATCGGCGTGATCGGCTCTTTCATCATCGCCGTCGCATCTTCCATGTTCGGCTTCGGCGGCGGACCGTTCATGGTGCCGCTCATGACAGTCATCATGGGCCTTCCTATATACGTAGTAGTCGGGAGCTCGCTCCTTGCCATCTTCTTCAACACCCTGATGGCGACGAGTAAAAACGTTTTTTTTGAAACCGTTGACTACAAACTCTTTGCCCTCATGGCCGTGGCCGCGATCATCGGCGGTTACCTCGGCCCGCAGATCGCGAAGCGCATCAGCCCGATCTGGGTGAAGCGCACGGCGGTGGTCCTGTTGCTCGCGCTCGCGTCTCAGCTCGTGGGGTGGTGGGGGTAGGGCGCCGCTTGTTCGGCCTTGCAATAGAAAAACGACGATAAGGAGAATGCTCATGATCGACTCATTGGAAATGCTCGACGACGTGTCCTTTGCCAAGGCCATGCTCGCCAAAAAATCGCTCAGCAACGCGGACCTCGTGTTTTCGCTCCGCAATCTGCTGCGCATGAAATACTATCCCGTGGCCGTTAAATTTTTCTTTGCTCAGGACGAACTCGACGCATTCAAGAAAAACGTCGATTATAAAGTATCGGCGCATCCTTTCACGTTCTGCCACTATCTCGCGGCGTCGCGCCAGCGGGGCGATATTCTGCTCAGCACCGTAAAGGGAGTGGGCTGTTCGAACGCCTTATACGTTTTCGGATGGAAGGGCATGGATGAAGGCGAAATAAAGAGCCACCTCAAGTATGCAAAGGACGCGGCTCAGGCCG
>JBGPUS010000002.1:0-33717 GCA_041491325.1 Nitrospirota bacterium
AATCCGGAACGCATACCGCATCTCGTCCCACATGTTCAGGCTTGGTGAGCTTGCCAGGCTGTCAGTGCCGAGGCCCACGGTAATACCCGCGTCGAGAAACTTCTTGAGAGGCATCCTGCCGACGTTGGTTTCTTTGTTGCTCCGAGGGCAGTGAGCGACTGATGTTCCTGATTTTTTGATGAGCCTGATGTCATTGTCTGAAACTTGAACAGCATGCACAGCAAGGAATTTTGAGGAAAGTATGCCGATTCTATTTAGATATTCGAACGACGAAGAGCCTTTAGGCGCCCAGGAGGGGTCCCAGCCCGCAAGCTGGTAAAGCTTTTCGAGTCCATTCCTCTTACACTGGAGCAGCTTGATCTCATCTTTAGATTCCGCTACGTGCATGCAGAGCCTCAGCTTTTTCGCCTGTGCGGTTTTTTTTATTTTGTGGAGAGTGGCCTCAGAGACTGTATAGGGAGTATGAGGAGATAAACCATTGTGTATCAGTCCGGTGTTTCGTCCTCTTTTTTGTATTCTTGACTCCTGATCCCTGCCCCCTGACCCCATGCCGATGATCTCACGGTAGACAACGCCTCGCAACCCGCTTGCTGTAAGAATAGCAGGGCTCTCTCCGTGCGTGCAGATTTCAGCCACAGTAGTTGCACCGGTATGGATAAGGGTCCCGATATTCTCTTTTACAGCAGCAGCGTAATCTAGGGATCCGAGTTCTTTTTTCGCTTTTATGAGGTTCAGCACCCAATCAGAAAATGCCTTGGCGCGGATGGCATTGAGAAGTAAGGGTAGTTCGAGGTGGGTGTGGGTATTTACTAAACCGGGCAAGAGAACCGCATCCGTCAAACGGTGTATTCTGTGATCTGAGTATTGCTTGGTAATTTGTTCCGCACTGCCTATGGCAAGAATGGAGCCGTGGCTGATGACGACTGCTCCGTTGTTGCTCGGAGCGGTTTTTGAACGCATGGGGAGAAATTTAGTCGAGATGAGTATCATCGGCACAAGGGGCGTTATTTGACCTGACAGAAGAGATCCCCTACCTTTTTTTGAATTCAATATCTTCATCTTCGCTATTTTTATGACTGTTCGGTAGCGATGACATAATTTACCAGTACGAATCAGCCAGGGCAAGAGAATATATGACATAGAGTCATTCAACTGAACCATGGCTGTGACGAGGAGCTGGTTTGGGTAAGAAATATGACAAATTTTGTCACTTAGTATTGACTTATAATGTCGTTTTCAATAGGAACATGCGGTTAACTTACTGAAATTTCATTAATTATTGTTGGCATGCGTCATGCATCTTACAAGGGTGAAAAGCCTAAGGCCAACGAAAGGGGGTGAAACTTCCATAAAGGGCCTTAAGCAAAATAGCAAAGTAATGATCTATCAATCAATATTTATGGAGGCAACACAATGAAAATGAATAAAAAAGGCTTTACCCTGATCGAACTGCTGATCGTCGTGGCCATTATCGCCATTCTGGCGGCTGTTGCCATCCCGCAGTTCTCTTCATACCGCGTCAGAGGATACAACACCGCTGCAGCGAGTGACATGCGGAACATGAAGCTAGCAATCGCGGCATTTTCAACTGACAACGCCGCCTATGCTGGCACTCTAGGCTGTACGAGCGGTACCGCTGCCTGTGCAAACACTGGTCCGGGAGCAATGGTCCTCTTGGCTGGTCCGCTGCAGTACTCAGTTTCCACTGCCCAATATAGCATCGTTGCTACTCAAATTCCGCCGAATGATGTGATCTGGTCACTTGGTCTTTCAAGCGGTGTGACGGCGGGTATTTCCACAGGTGTCAATGGAGCATATTATGTTGCAGTCAGCGGTCACACCTCGGGAGACACTATTTTTGCCGCTCATAGCCAACTTACTTCGTTGATGAGAGCAGGCAAAGACCCTGGCACCGGACTGCCGGTTGTTGTGACAGCAGGTGCGCCTGGTTTTCCGCTGATGTATGCGCCGACGTCAACCGCCATTCCTGCAACGGATCTTGCGGGAGTTTTCGTCAATATGTAAGCTTCTGAAAATGCTTAAAAGGCCGGGTACTACCCGGCCTTTTTTTTGTTTGATCTTTTTAAACACCTGGAGTATAAATAACACCGATGATAACAATTACAGGTATCTCGAAGGAGTTTAAAGAAGGGATAGGCGCGAGGAGTGTCAAAGCGCTGGAGGACCTTGATCTCGAAATCCGGGAAGGAGAGGTCTTTGGTTTCCTCGGACCGAACGGGGCAGGGAAGTCGACTGCGATCAAAATCCTCATGAACCTCATCTACCCCGACAAAGGGCGCGCCTCGATCAGGGGTAAGGATGTCCGTGACCGGGAGACAAGAAGACACGTGGGGTATCTCTCCGAAAATCCCTATTTTTATGATTACCTGACCGCCGAAGAACTGTTGTGGTTCGGCGGCAGGACATCGGGTTTGTCGTCGTCAGCAGTAAAAACAAGGACCGATGAACTTCTGGCAAAATTCAGCCTGAACGCTGCGCGTAAGAGACAGCTTCGGACCTACTCCAAGGGGATGGTCCAGCGGGTCGGTCTTGCCCTGGCCCTAGTCCATGACCCTGATGTTGCGATCCTCGACGAGCCTATGAGCGGGCTCGACCCCATCGGAAGAAAAATGGTCGGTGACCTCATTTTGGAACTCAAAGCGCAGGGGAAAACGGTCTTTTTTTCTTCTCATATTCTTACGGACATTGAACGGTTTTGCGACCGGGTGGGCGTTATCATAGGAGGCAAACTGCGATTGGTTGATACCTTGGATAAGCTCGTGTCCGGTACCGTAAGCCTAGAGGACGTTTTTTTGAGGGAAGTGGAAAAAGCAGGCGGAGGTTTACAGGCATGACAACGCTTTGGCCGATAGCGCTAATCACTTTTAAGGAAGGCATCCGGAACAGGGCAATTTACGGCATATTCCTTATGGCACTTATGTTATTGATCGCAAATTTCCTTCTCTGCAGCATGATTCCGCGTGAGGTTGGGAAGGTGGCTGTGGATATAGCCCTTTCAACAGTTTATTTTTCGGGATTGTTGCTAGTTTTTTTCGTGGGAATCAACCTGATGGCGAAGGATCTGGACAGAAAAACGATCTATATGGTGATCTCCCGGCCGATCTCTCGGCCGCAGTACATCGTCGGCAAGTTCTTCGGCATGGCGCTTCTCATCATCGCTGCCATGGTTTTTCTGAGCATCTTTGCCATTCTCTCGATATTTCTGATCAAATTATCCTATCCGGGGTATTTTCCCAGATTTTCCTGGCCTATGGTGCTGCTGGCGCTGGCGCTTTCCACTCTGCCGCTCATCCTGCTTTCGGCCTTAAGTTTTCTTTTTGCATCATTCACATCCTCTTCGTTCATCACGCTTGTCCTGACTATGATCGCTTATATCATCGGCCGGTCCTCCTACGACGTAAAGGCGCTTGTAGAATCTCCCGAAGCAGCCGGCATTCATCCTTCACCGGTTACGGTTAAGCTGGTGCATGTAGCCTATTATCTTTTCCCCAACCTATCCGTTTTCGATATCAAAACTCAGGCTGCCCATAACCTTCCCCTTGCCCCATCATACATTCTTTGGGCCGTTCTTTATGGTGTTGTGTATACGTCCTTGGCCGTGGCTTGTGCTGCCGTATTTTTCAGAAGGAGGGAATTCCCCTGATGAGAAGGCTGCTTGTAATTGCAGTTCTGATTTTCCTGACGACAGTGCATGTTTTTTCTCTCGGGAAGGTCACCGAAGGATTCAAACTGCTTCCCACGGGCGAAGATTCCGCCTTCATGATACCGGCGCCAATTTTAAAAATCGTTACGCTTGATTTTCACGGGATTGCTTCTGATTATTTGTTCCTAAATTCTATTGTCTTTGAGGGAAGCACGTACGTAAGAACGGAAAGGCCGAGAGTAAAGCCCTGGGAATGGAATTGGCTTTTTCGTTCTCTCGATGCGTCGACGAGCCTCGACCCGTACTTTTTCGATCCATATTACTTTGCAAACGGATTAACGTGGGATTCATTGATGGTAGAGGAAATTAATCATCTCCTTGAGCAAGGCAGTAAATACAGAGATTGGGATTCCTTGCTTCCTTTTTATGTCGGCTTCAACTACTTCTATTTTTTCCAGGACAATCTAAATGCCCGCAAATGGTTGCTGGAAGCCTCAAGGAAACCGGATGCTCCTTCGCTGTATGCATCACTCGCTGTCAAGCTCTCATATGAGAAGAAATACACAGAAAATGCCATCAGTTTTCTAGAAGAACTGTCAAGAAGAACGGAAGATGAGGCGCTCAAGAAAAAGTACAAAGATCGCCTTATTTTTTTGCATCAGGTTCTGAAAGTAGAAAATGCCGCGGAAGCGTATAAAAAGACGTTCGACAATAAACCTGCCGACATCCAGGCTTTGATTCGAGCTGGAATGCTGCATGAAATACCGGTGGACCCTTATGGGGGGCAATTATATCTGGATTTTGGCGGGAAGGTGAAGAGCACAAGTGATCTTCACCTGGAATCCTTGCCGTGATTGCAAAAGAAGTGCTCGTTGATGCCAAATAGCACTGGTTTTATTTATTTCCCCTTCCTCCGCTCCTCATGTCTGATGTCCAGCCTCTTCAACTGCTCAATGCTTTTACTCAGGTCGTGCAGCGTCCTGAGTACCTGACGCCAGTTTTGGGCTTCGCGGATTCTGGCGTCGCCTGGATAAAGCCGTACGAACTCGTCAAATTCCTGCAGCGCCTGGGCATAGTCCCGTTGCGGGTTTTCGAAGGATGCGAGGGCGGTGGCCAGGCCGTACCGGGCATCCGCGGACGATGACGAAGTCGGATGTTCCCGGATGCTTTTTCGGTACAAGGCGATCGCCTCGGTGTACTTTTTGCTTTGAACAAGGTCGTTCGCTGTTTGCACTTCCCTTCCGGGTCCGGTGAAAGACGCGCACGAGGACAAGAGAACCGTCAGAGCGATTAAAACGAAGAGCTGCTTCATCCGTTCCTCCGCTTGTCCACGACAAAAACGCTTTTCGGTATGGTTTTGGCGTAGTCCTTGAGCTCGGCCGCGATCTCCGACGCTTCAAGCGGATCGGTGAATTTCCGGCGTTCGTTGGTTACGACGGCAATGGATATAGTCATGATCGGGAACTGCATCTCGATGCCCTGTCTCGTTTTTCCAAGGATGTAACCTCTTTTCCGGTCCTCGGGTTCATAAAACTCTGCGATGCGCTGATCGAAACGGCTGATAACTTCAGTGGAAATCTCGCGCATAAATTCAGGCGTGGTGATGACCACGAAGTCATCTCCTCCGACATGTCCCACGAAATCATCCGGCGCGCCTTTTTCCTTGACCGAATACTCGATGATGCGGGCCGTCTCCTTGATCACCTCGCTGCCGTTCGCGTACCCGTACCGGTCATTGAAGGCCTTGAAGTTGTCGAGGTCGAGCACGCAGAAGGCAAGCGGCTGCTCGGCTTCTATCCGCTTCTTGAGCACGTTTTCAATGGCGATGCCGCCCGGCAGGCGGGTCAGCGGGCTGGCATCGAGGTACATTTCTTCGAGTTTGCGCAGCCGCTTACCCATGGCCAGAAAAGCTTCCGACAGTCTTCCAATCTCGTCGTTCGTTTTGATCTGGGGATCATAGTCGAAGTTTCCTTCGGCTATATGCTCGGTTGCTTCTTTCAGCTTATGGATGGACGAAGCAATGTGATGGGTCACGACAAGCCCGGCCATCGCGCCCGCAATGATGCTGAAAAGGCACAGGACGGCAGTGGTCAGGAAGGCCGTGCCGCCTATCGCGCTGATCCGCTTCATCTTGGCGTCCTGCGATTCGCGGGCGGTGCTGGACAACACCCGGAGGGTATCGAGCAGCTTCTCCAACGTCTTTTTAAGATCGCGGTTGGAGATTGCGTAGGCCTTCCCGACTTTGTTGTCCTGGACCAGCCGTATTTCCGCGGTAAAGAGGTCCGTATATTCCTGGTGCAGGCTTTCGATGGTTCCGAGAGGAAGGCCCGAGGCGCCCCGAAGATTTTTGAGCGCAGCGAGCCACGCGCGGAACTCATCTCCCCGTTTTAGGAAAAGTGCCCGCATGTCCTTGCTCTTGAGGATCAGGTATCTTTTTTCATAGGTATCCTGGGCAAGCAGGGCGTCGAGCATCTTGTCCGAAGTCTCGCTGACCACGATATCGACTTTAACGATGCTTCTGTTCAAGGTGTTGATCCTCTGCAGACTGATAAGCGCATAGAGGACGACGATGACGGTGAGCGCTACGAGCGTCATATACCCGAACAGCATTTTGCTTGCGATATTCAGCCGAGCGAAAAGCCTGGTCGGGACGAGCTTGTCCAGGATTTTGGGAGGGATGGGAATGTCCATTTTCGAAATATCGAATTTCACAGTAGAAGATTAACAAACATCGCTTATCTTGTCAATATTATTAAGAGAACCGGTCCCGGGAGGTCTTACGGCGTTTCATCGTGGACCGCGGGTTCATTCGCGTTTGCGGCTGCATCGTCAACATACGTTCTCGGCTCCGCGCCGGGCAGGAAGGCTTCGCGGATTGAATGTCTGCATTTTTCAGTGCAAAGGAGGCCCGACCTTGGGTCGACTTGTTTGAAGATGATGCCGTCGGGCACGCTAAAGTCCTCGCTTTCCGTCCCGGCGAGCGTTTTTTTCATGAATTCGAGCCAGATGGGAAGCGCGGCGCGGGCGCCCGTCTCCTTCGGACCGATGCCGGCCTGGTCATCGTATCCCACCCAGACGCCCGCTACCAGACTGGGCGTATACCCGATGAACCAGGCGTCATGATAATCGTTTGTGGTGCCGGTCTTGCCGGCAACCGGTCTGCCGAGCTCACGCGCCTGCCATCCCGTGCCCTGTTCTATCGCGCCCTTGAGAAGGTTCGTGACAAGATAAGCGGTCTCCGGTTTGATGACCTGCGCCGGCAGAGTATCGTTGACGTACAGCACGCGACCGGTATTGTCGGTGATTGTAAGGATCGATACCGGGCCGATCTTTATTCCGTGATCCGCGAACACGGAGTAGGCCGCGGTGAGTTCCAGGAGCGTAACATCGGAGGTCCCCAGGGCCAGCGATAAATACGGACCCAGAGGGGCCGTGATGCCGATTTTTTTTGCGTAGCGAATAGTTTCATCCACGCCGACTTTGTCAAGCAGCCGGATTGTGGGCACATTCAATGATTGGGCAAGCGCCCTGCGCACGGTCACGGGTCCCTGATAGGTATGGCTGAAGTTTTCAGGCGACCAGTTGTTCTTCCTGTCCGTCTTGACCGTCAGGGGAGAGTCGTCGAGAATGTCGGATGCTCCAAAACCGCGGTCGAGGGCCGTCGCATAAATGATCGGCTTAAACGCGGAACCGGGCTGCCGGAACGCCTGATACGCGCGGTTGAACTGGCTCTGGTTGTAATCACGGCCGCCGACCATGGCCCGAATGCGGCCGGTCGCGGGTTCGATGACCAAAAGCGCCGCTTGGAGGGGGGAGGTTGAAGGCTTTTTGCGGCGCGCCTCGATCTTTGCAAGGCCTGAGCGCACCGCTTGTTCCGCGATGGCCTGGAGCTCGTCATTGATGCTCGTGTAGATATTGAGCCCGCCGGAATACAGAATGCCCGATCCGAACCGGTCCTCGACCTTCTGACGAATGTATTCAACAAAGTAGGGGGCCGGGCCGTCGATTTTTATTGCCCTCTGGACAGGGAGGGGAGCCTTTTTAGCGTCGTCGGCCTGTGTCTTTGTTATAACGCCGGTCGCGACCATCCGGTTAAGCACGTAGGCGCGCCTGCTCCGGGCGTTCTCGGGAGCTTTAAACGGCGTATAGTATTTCGGCGAGCGGGGCAGTCCGGCAAGCAGCGCGCATTCCTCGATGTTCAGCTCTTTGGCCGGTTTCCCGAAATAGGTCCGGGCAGCCGCTTCAACGCCGTAGGCGCCGCTGCCGAAATAAATCTGGTTGAGATAGAGTGAAAGGATTTCACGTTTTGTGTATCTCTGTTCTATCCTGAGCGCAAGGGCCATTTCCTTGAGCTTGCGCGTATAGCTTCGCTCGGGAGTGAGAAAGAGCACTTTCGCGAGCTGCTGCGTGAGTGTGCTCGCCCCTTCCTGTACTTTTCCCGCGAGAATGTTCCGGTATAGGGCCCGGGCAATGCCGCGCGGGTCCAGGCCCCGGTGGCTGAAGAACCGGGTGTCCTCGGTCGCAATGAGTGCCTTGATAAGCGTCTCCGGCACGTCCTCGAGAACGACCGGCGTGCGGTTCTCCAAAAAAAATTCGGCGAGAAGTTTATTGCTGTCGGAATACACGCGCGAGGTAATGCTCGGTTTGTACTCTTCAAGGGTCTTTACCTCGGGCAAATCCCATATGGAGAAAATGACAAATCCGGCTGCCCCGCCGATAAGAACCGCAGTCAGTGTCAGGAACAGATAGAGGAGTATTGATTTTCCTTTTAGCATTGAAAAGCATTATACCTCCTGACCCGGATGAAGTAAACACCCGCCGAATAAAAAGGTATAATGACTTGACTACCGGCTGGGAGTTTGTTGTTTACTGGTATCTATATCTTGAAGGGGCTTTCAAAGTCCGTAAATGGTCACCCTCGAAGGGTTTTATCGGGACCCGGTTTGACGGTTGTTCGTAACACCCTATTCCCGACTACGTCCTCGGAAATGACAACATGGCAAAAAAATAGGCGCTGCAATGTACACATTGTGCTGAATAGATACGTTTACCGTTTGAATTAGCCCGTGGTATCAGCGCCGGACGTGTGTAGTTACAAATTGACTTTAAATATTTAAAATGCTAATATATTTATGCAGATACGGGAGAGAAACAACTCTCGTATCTCTCTCTCATGAAGACGACCGCAGTCATCATAACCATTGAAAACGAACTCTCGTTGCCGAGTCTCTACGGCGACATGGACAAGAACCTCAGGCTGATCGAGAACACGTACGGCGTGATTCTGAATGCCCGGGGCAACAGGATCCAGATCGAAGGCGAGGAGAAGGCTGTTGCAAAAGTCGAGCGCCTTATCAGGCAGCTTGTCGATATGCTGGCACAGGGCGTCATTACCCACAAGGACGATGTTAATGCCGCCATTCATGCATTTTCCGCGGACTCATCCGCGACGTTGAAGGATATCTTCCAAAAAGCCATCCCCGTATCGAGCAGAAAGCGTCCCGTATCGCCGAAGAACGAGACTCAGCGCCGGTACGTGGAGGAGATCCGGACCCATGACATCGTTTTCGGCATCGGGCCGGCAGGGACGGGCAAAACCTATCTCGCCATGGCCACGGCCGTTTCCGCGCTTCTCAGGCGCGAGGTGAGCAGGATCATCCTGGTGCGCCCGGCCGTTGAAGCAGGTGAGAAGCTCGGTTTTCTGCCCGGCGATTTGTACGAGAAGGTCCATCCCTACCTGCGGCCCCTCTACGACGCGCTCTACGACATGATCGAAACGGAAAAAGCGAACAAACTGGTGGAGCGCGGGGACATTGAAATTGCGCCGCTCGCGTTCATGCGCGGACGCACGTTGAACGATTCCTTTATCATTCTGGATGAGGCGCAGAACACTACCGCGGAACAAATGAAGATGTTTCTCACCCGTCTGGGTTTCAATTCCAAGACCGTGATAACGGGCGACATAACGCAGGTCGACCTTCCGAACGACAGGAACTCGGGGCTCATCGAGGTTCAGACGATCCTCGACGGCATCGAGGGTATACGTTTCGTCTACTTTACGAACCGGGACGTAGTCCGCCACAAGCTGGTGCAGCAGATCATCAAGGCATACGAGCGGCACGAGGCGGCTGATGAACAATAAAAACCAGACCAACCTGAAGCTTCTGCCCAAGATAACGGCCCAGGACCCCGACCGGGATGAAGCGCCCTCGGCTGTTTCCCGCACGATAAAACTCTATAACATCAGCCTTGCCCTGGTGACGGCATGCTTTCTTGCGTTCGTTCTTCTGCCGCGCATTCCGTTGCTCGAACCCGGAGAGCTGGCCACGAGAACTCTCACGGCGCCGTATGCCCTGTACGTCGAATACCCCGGGACCGACCAGGCCATGGTCTCTTTCAAAGTGGAGAAGGGCGAGACCATTATTCAGGCGGGCCGGCGGGTGACGGAACGATCGGCGCGGGTTCTCGAAGAACTTGCCCGGCGCGAGGGGATCGGCAACCGGCTCAACGCGTACGGCGGGCTCGTCGCGCTGCTCCTGGTCTTGTTTTATCTGTTCTACCGCGATATCCGGCGGTACCGCCCCGCGCTGATTAGGGACACGAGAAAAATCCTGCTCCTCGCTGTTTTGCTGTTTCTTACCATCGCGCTCGCGCAGACGCTGAAACATGTTTTTTCGCTCCCGGCGGACAAACTCGACCTCGACGTCGCGACCATCGGTTTTGCGCTCCCCGTGGCCGCGGGGGCCATGCTTACCAGCCTTCTTCTCGATTTTCACCTTGCCCTCGGGTTTTCCTTCATCGTGAGCATTCTGCTCGGCATTTCCTTTCAGGGAGACCCGTTTATCCCGCTCTACTTTTTTCTGAGCAGCATCATCGCCGCGCTCAAAGTGGTCCGATGCAGGAAGAGGACGGCGGTGATAAAGGCGGGCGCCTTTACCGCGCTCGTGAATTTTCTGGTAATTGTCAGCATTGACCTTTACCGGGGAGAGCTTATGACGCGCGGAGGGGCGGACCTGACGGCGGGTTTTCTCGGCGCCGTTATGGTGACCATGTTCGTCTCGGTTACACTTCCGTTTTTCGAATTTCTTTTCGACATCGCCACGGACATCAAACTGCTGGAACTCCTGGACCCCAACCAGCCGCTCCTCAAGGAACTCGTGTATAAAAGTCCGGGGACCTACCACCACAGCATTCTTATCGGCAATTTGGCGGAAGCGGCCGCGGAAGCAATCGGTGAAAACCCCCTCCTGGCGCGGGTCGGGGCCTACTATCACGATATCGGAAAAAACCAGAAGCCGGAATATTTCATCGAAAACCAGCGCTCATCGGATAATAAGCACGACCGGCTTACGCCCTCGATGAGCAGCCTCATCATCTCCGCCCACGTCAAGGACGGGGTCGAGTCCGCGCGGGGGAACCGGCTTCCTTCCTCGGTCATCGACATCATCCAGCAGCACCACGGCACGTCTCTGATCACGTATTTCTACCACAAGGCAAAGGAACTCCAGCCTTACAGCGTTATCGCGGAAGAGGACTACCGGTATTCAGGCCCCCGGCCGCGAACGAAAGTAGCGGCCATCGTGATGTTGTCCGACTCGGTCGAAGCTGCTTCGAGAACGCTTGAAAACCCGACCCCCCAGCGGATCCAGGCGCTCACGAGCAGCATCATCACGCATATTTTTCTCGACGAGCAGTTGATCATGTGCGATCTCACGCTTAAGGACCTGCGAGAGATTTCAAAGAGCTTCAATCTTATCCTCACGGGAATTTTTCACCATCGCATAGACTATCCCGGAATAAATCTGACCGGAGAAAAGAAGCGCAGTGACCATCAGGATAAAAAGCAGTCTGAGGAAAAAAAAGCCGGCGGCGGCAAGAATAAGGACGCGGTTCCAGACCCTGTTGCAGGGTATCGGCCTTCATGACGCCGAACTGAGCGTCTCCTTCATCGGCGACCGCGCCATGCGTAAACTCAACTATTCATGGCGTGGCAAGGACAAAACCACGGACGTGCTCTCGTTTTCTTTCCGAGAGGGGGCGTTCGCGAATGTCAGGCCGGAGCTGCTGGGAGATATCGTGATTTCCGTGCCCACGGCCGAGCGCCAGGCGCGGGGGGCTGGACAGACGGCCGCCTCGGAGCTCGACCGTCTCCTGGTGCACGGCCTGGTCCATCTGCTCGGTTACGACCATGAACGCGGCGTCCAGGAGGCCCGCCGGATGGCGAGGAAGGAACAGCAACTGCTGAAAATGCTCGCATGAAGCCTAAAACGTGGGTGCAGAGCGCCAACCTGGCGATCGAAGGGATCATTTACGCAGTCAAGACGCAGAAACACATGCGGTATCATTTTTACGCCGCCCTGTCCGCCCTGGTGCTCGGTCTGGTCCTGAACATAACGAGGACCGAGTTCATATTGCTGTGCATGGCGATCGTGCTTGTGCTCGTGACCGAGATGCTGAACACGGCAATCGAGGTCACCGTGGACATGATTTCCGCGGAATTCCACCCTCGGGCGAAGATTGCAAAAGACATCGCGGCCGGCGTGGTTCTCATTGCGTCTATAGGCGCGTTGATCCTCGGCTATCTGATCCTGTATCCTGCGTTCACGGCAACGATGAGGAGCGGGCAGTGGGGCTTGCGCAAAGCGCCGAGCGATGTTGTGGCTTTTGTTTCGCTCGCGGTCGTCATCATCATCGTCATCATCATCAAGGCGTTGCTCGGAAAGGGTGAGCCGCTCAGGGGCGGAATGCCGAGCGGCCACGCAGCCGTATCATTTTCAATCTGGACCGCGGCGCTCCACTTGACGAGTTCCATCCCGGTCATCAGCCTCACCTTCCTGCTCGCGGTCATGGTAAGCTGGGGCCGGTGGTCTTCGGGCATCCACCGGCCGATCGAGGTGATTGTGGGCGCGCTGATCGGCGCGGGGATAACGTTCCTGTTCTTCCGTCTGTTCAGTTGAACGGCCGAGCTTTTTAAACCGTGTTTATCCGTGGTTACAACCGTCGTTTTTTAATAGGTCCTCCGGGTTGAATTCCCCGCCGCTTGCGGCGCAATCTGAAGTTGTAAGGTTCTCAATACTCCGCTGCTTGCGGCGGAGCAGTTTATTGGTAAGGATTTTTTCCGGAGGTGTGTTTGCTTACTCAGATACTGGAAGACCTGATCTCATCGGTTAACGGCGCCCAGGCCGTGATTTTTCTGGACGGCGACGGCGAAGCCATAGCTCAGGCAGGGGACGCCGCCGTGGACATGAAATTACTCGGCGCCTGGAAGGAAATTCAGCTGGACAGAATCAAGGATATTGCGGTGCGCCTCAACCTTGGGAATGTGCAGGCCGTGTTGTTTTCACTCGATGAGGGGACGGAATTGGTTGTGCCGGTGGCCGAGGAGTATTGCTTGATGCTCTTCTTGTCGGCCTATGCCGACCTGCAGGCCGCCAGGGAGAAGCTCAAGACGACCATCGAGCTGCTGAAGAAGGATATTGAGTAAGCGATAAGCTTCAAATCCCAAATCACAAATAGCAAATAAATTCCAAATTTCAAATTCTAAATTCAAACATTTTGGTCCTTTGAAATTCGGTTATTGAATATTATTTGGAATTTGTTGCTTGAAATTTGGTGCTTATGAGAACTTATATCTGATCGTACACGCCTAACTTTCTGAACTTTTCATACCGGAGATTCACGAGTTCATCAGGCTGCAAGGTTTTTATCTCTGCGAGATTCCTGGAGATCGCGTCCTTGAGCAGCTCGGCCGCCCTTCGAGGGTCCCGGTGCGCGCCGCCGATCGGTTCTTCCACGACCTCGTCTATCACGCGCATCTGGAAAAGGTCCTGGGCGGTTATTTTGAGCAGCTCGGAAGCTTCGCTCGCCTTGGCGCCGTTGTTCCACAGGATGGCCGCGCACCCTTCGGGGGATATGACCGAGTAGGTGGCGTGCTCCAGCATGAGCACGCGATCGCCGATCCCCAAGGCCAGCGCACCGCCGCTTCCTCCCTCGCCGATAACCACCACAATAATGGGAACCATAAGTGTGGACATTACCGCGAGGTTGCGGGCGATGGATTCTCCCTGGCCGCGCTCTTCCGCTCCGATTCCCGGAGCCGCGCCCTGGGTATCGATCAAGGTGATGATAGGCCTCTTAAACTTCTCCGCGAACCGCATCAAGCGCAGCGATTTCCGGTAGCCCTCGGGGTTCGGCTGGCCGAAATTGCGGAAGACGCGTTCCTTGGTGGTCCTGCCTTTTTGGTGGCCGATTACTACGACCGGCATGCCGTCCAATTTGGCAATGCCCCCGACGATGGCAGGGTCGTCGGCAAAACCGCGGTCCCCGTGCAGCTCAATGAAATCGGTGAGCATGGCCTCGATGTAATCGAGGGTGTAGGGGCGGTTCACATGACGCGAGATCTGGACCTTCTGCCATGGCGTAAGTTTGGAATAGAGCTCGATCAGGAGCTGGTCGGATTTTTTCTGAAGTTTGAGTATCTCTTCTTCGAGGTCGATGCCGCCAGTGGAGGTAAAGAGGGTCAACTCCTCGATCTTCTTCTCCAGTTCGGCGATTGGCTTTTCAAAATCAAGATATTCTTGCGGCAAAACTCACTCCTCGTGTCATCGGAATTTTAAAATAGATATGCCGCTCATAATGACGCGGCAGCAGGGAAAGGTCATTCATTTTAGCAGGCCTATTATCGGATATTAACGACATCTTGTCAAGAAATTGTTCGTGCAACGGTTCAAAGTGACGGAAATAAAAGAAATTTTTCAATATATTTTTGTCTTAAAGCGCAATCGTTCTCTTCATGACCGGCGGCAGTGGGATACCCGTTGTTTTATTTCTTATTCGCCGAACATCATGCGCGGTTTTTGTATATACTATAAATAAGACGAGTATGATCTCAAGAAAAAGGAGGGATGCGTTATGCCTGTCCTTGACTATATTGAGTATCGAAACAAAAAGATAGACCTCGACGACGAGGGTTTTCTCGTACACTACGACGACTGGGATGAAAATCTTGCCGGGAGACTCGCGGAACGGGAAGGGATGGGATATCTCACCCCTGATAAAATCAGCATGTTGAAATTTATTCGCGAGTATTATGAACGGTTCAACTTTTTCCCCATGCTGAGCTCCGTGTGTAAGAACGTGCATAAGCCGAAGGATTGCGTCAATGAAGAATTTTACAGCCCGCTGCTTGCCTGGAAGCTCGCGGGTCTTCCCCGGCCCGAGGAACCGGTCAAGAGCTATCTCGAAGACAGGCAGACCCCGGGCTGACGGAAAAACGGGAGCAGCAGCCATGAGCTGTCAGGGATGCTCATTGGTGATGGCCGCGAGCAAAGCGGTAATAATGTGTTCAGGATCAGGAACAGCATCATGCGGTTTTGCGCGACTGACCTGCTCACGAAGGTACTCTTCATCATGACGGGAAAGAGACAGGAACTCTATCCCGGCCAGGTAGGGAGGACCGCTCGGATTACGCCACTTCAGCACCCCGCACTGGTAACCGTTCACGCGCTTTTTAAACCAGATCACTCCGCTTTCGAGCGGTTCGACTGATTCTATGCCCGCGCCGAGAATGCTGAGATTTACGATCTGGACGATATGGTCGGTCCAGACAAGGCCTTTGAACGATATGATCCCAAAAAGGCATTTATGCCGGACGGCGACCGGGTATCGCTGGATGCCTTTTGAGGCAATTTCAATGTTATCCATGGTAGTTTCTCGTGAAGCATTCCACTTTAAATATACCAGAAACACGGCTACGAGTAAAAACATGCAGGCAACGGGTTTTTGTTCTTGACAAAACCTCTGAAATTTCATACAATTCGCTGTTTACAGAAACGGGAAACGGCAGTAAATAGGCTCGTAGCTCAGGGGGAGAGCGCTACCTTGACACGGTAGAGGTCGGCGGTTCGATACCGCCCGGGCCTACCATAATAATTACGGCACCACCAACCACCTATGTTATCTATCTTATGAGTGAAATACAACTCAGGCTGCCTGACGGTCAGGTGAAAAGTATGCCAGTCGGCATCACCGGTCAGGAAGTTGCCGAGAAAATCGGCTCTCGCCTCGCTAAAGACGCGCTTGCCATAAAATTAGACGGTCAACTTCAGGATCTCACCGTCCCTGTTGATCACTCTGCCGCGATAGAGATTATTACCTTTGCGGCGCCGGAGGGCCGCGACGTGTACTGGCACAGTACGTCGCACCTCATGGCGCAGGCGGTAAAACAGCTTTTTCCGCAGGCGAAGGTTGCTATCGGTCCGGCGATCGAAGAAGGGTTTTACTACGACTTCGATCTGGAGCGACCCTTTACGCCCGAAGATCTCGTTAAGATCGAAAAGCGGATGGGGGAGCTGGCCAAGTCGGCTTTGCCGGTCACCAGAAAAGTTATTTCCAAGGCGGAGGCCTTGTCGTTCTTTCAAAAACTGGGCGAGACCTACAAGGTCGAGCTGATCAGTGAATTGCCCGATGGTGCGATATCGATCTACGAACAGGGCGATTTTGCGGACCTCTGCCGCGGACCGCACGTGCCGTTGACGTCGAAGATAAAGGTTTTTAAGCTTCTCTCCATTGCAGGCGCCTACTGGCGCGGCAGCGAGAAGAACAAAATGCTCCAGCGGATCTACGGCATCTCGTTTCCGGCGAAGGACGCGCTCGACGCGCATCTTACGCGGCTCGAAGAGATCAAGCGGCGGGACCACCGGAAGCTCGGCAAGGACCTCGAGCTCTTTTCCGTATCGGACGAAGTGGGCGGCGGCCTGGTCCTGTGGCACCCCCGGGGCGCGCTGATTCGGAAGACCATCGAGGATTTTTGGCGCGACGAACACCAGAAGAACGGCTACGATTTCGTGTATTCTCCGCACGTGGGCCGCGCGAACCTGTGGGAAACCTCGGGCCATCTTGGCTTTTACCGGGAGAACATGTATTCTTCCATGGACGTGGAAGGGCAGGAGTATTATGTAAAGCCCATGAACTGCCCGTTCCATATCATGATCTATAAGAACAAGCTTCGCTCGTATCGTGATTTGCCGCTTCGGTATGCGGAGTTGGGCACGGTGTATCGCTTTGAACGCTCCGGCGTGCTGCACGGCCTCCTCAGGGTGCGCGGCTTTACGCAGGACGATGCCCATATTTTCGTCGCGCCGGAGGAAATGGAAACAGAGGTCATCCGGGTCCTGGAGTTCGTCGTAAAGATGCTCAGGACCTTCGGGTTCGATGAGTTCAAGGCATACATCGCGACCAAACCCGAGAAATCCGTGGGTGACGACACTATGTGGGAGCGTGCCACGCAGGCGCTCAAAATTGCGGCTGACAAGGCCGCTCTCGTGTATGAAATGGACGACGGCGGCGGCGCTTTTTACGGCCCCAAGATCGACATCAAAATCAAGGACGCGCTGGGCAGATTGTGGCAGTGTTCCACGGTCCAGTTCGACTTTAACGAGCCGGAACGGTTCGGCATGACCTTTATCGGTGTTGACAACCAGGCGCATCCGCCGTACATGATTCACCGGGCGCTTTTGGGGTCGATCGAGCGGTTCTTCGGCATGCTGATCGAGCACTATGCAGGAGCGTTCCCGGTCTGGCTCGCGCCGGTGCAGGCGAAAGTAATATCGATCACCGACAAGCAGCTTGACTACGCGAAAGCCGTTCGGGACAAACTCCTTGGCGAAGGCATCCGGGTGGAGCTCGATTCCCGTTCCGAGAAGATGGGTTTCAAGATTCGCGAGGCAGAGCTCGAAAAAACTCCCTATATTCTCGTCGTGGGAGACAAGGAAACAGAGCAGAATGCGGTTTCGGTGCGCGCACGGGGCGGGAAAGATCTGGGCGTAATGCCGCTCGATGAATTCATCGGCCGGATAATGGAAAACATAAAGACCAAGAGCAATGACTTGAAAGCATAACGTCCCAGCCATCAGGTTTTTTTTAAAGTTTGATTTTTGGGATTTATTTACGATTTAGTAATTTGGTAGTTCGTGCTTTTTTAAATAAGGAGGTGGTCGTTTATCACTAAAATTACAACAAGGATTAATTACGGGATCAAGGTTAAGGAAGTCCGGGTCGTCGCAGGAGAAGGCGAGCAACTCGGGATACTGGACATCCGGGAGGCGATTAAGAAGGCTGAGGAACTCGGGCTCGACCTTGTGGAAGTGGCGCCCACCGCAAAGCCGCCGGTTTGCCGGATCATGGATTTCGGCAAGTACAAGTACGAGCTTGCCAAGAAGGCGAACGAAGCCAGGAAACATCAAACGGTCATCATCCTCAAGGAGATAAAACTCAGGCCCCGTACCGATGAGCATGATGTCCAGTTCAAAATCAACAACATTAAGCGTTTCCTCGCGGACGGCCATAAGGTAAAAGTCAGCGTTATGTTCCGGGGCAGGGAAATGGCCCATATCCAAATGGGCAGGGTCGTGCTCGAACGCATTGTCGCGGAACTGCAGAATGAAGCCGTTGTAGAGCAGGCGCCGCGCATGGAAGGCAGGAACATGATGCTGCTGCTCGGGGCCAAGGGCAAAGACGCGGCGGTGAAAAAGTAGGAACCGAAAAGTTATAAAAAAGAAAAATTCGGAAAGGAAATGAAATGGCGAAGATAAAATTAAAAACAAACCGGAGCGCGGCCAAGAGATTGAAAGTGACCGGCTCCGGCAAGATCACCCGGCACAAGGGCTGGAAGAGGCATTTGCTTTCCGGCAAAAACAAAACGCGCAAGCGGCGTTTGAGCGGTTCGTTTGAGGTCGACAAGGACAATATAAAAAATATAAAACGGATGCTTCCCTACGGGGGCAAGTAGTACGGTTCGGATGCGGAGGCAGGATAGTCAAAGACTTCTTTACGTATCCTGCATCATGTATCAGGGACCATGTATCTCGTAAATTGAAGGAGGTTTAGAAAAAATGCCGAGAGCTAAAGGCGGCCCCAAGACAAGGGCCAGAAGAAAACGCGTGCTCAACCTGGCCGAAGGCTATTGGGGCGCAAAGTCGAAATTATTCCGCACTGCTACCGAAGCCGTGGATCGTGCGCTTAAGTATGCATACCGGGACCGTAAGGCCCGGAAGAGGGACTTCAGGAGACTCTGGATTGCGCGCATCAACGCCGCGGCCAGACTGAACGGAGTTACCTACAGCCGGTTCATCGCCGGCCTGATCAAGAACGGCGTGGCTATCGACCGGAAGATACTTGCAGACCTCGCGATATCCGATCCCGCGGGATTTACGAAGCTGGTTGATACGGCAAAGATAGCATCTTAAGGGTGACAGTGTACCCGTTGCCGTCAGTATTTCACAGCCCCGGTCCATCCGGGGCTTTTTTTGTTGACATCTCCCGGTAATTCGGTTAAAAAACATCAGGAAAATTATGCTGAAACATGGCCGTTCCAGTATCGCGGCCTTCACGGCTTGCGCCATCCTGCTTTGTATCACCGCCCCTGCCTACCCGTCTTACAACTCAGAAGCCGGGCATATGTATTCTGTCGCCTCCCAGCGACTCGCAAACCTTAAAAAATCAAGCAAGAAAATAAAATACCGGTCCTACTGGATGGATTGCATCCAGACCTTTGAACAGGTGGAAAAGAAATTTCCCGAAAGCCCGAGAGCCGCGGACGCCTGTTTTGACCGGGCAGGCGTTTACCTCGACCTCTACCGGCATAATAAATATTCCAAAGACCTGGATGAAGCCCTTCAAGTATTCGGGAAATGCCAGACCGCCTATCCCAAGCACGCCAAGGCGTCCGAAGCGCTCTATCACGTCATCGACCTATCCCTGAACAACAAAAAAGACGCAGCGTCCGCGTTAAACACCTATACCAAGTTGTCGGAGGCTTATCCGAAAAGCTCGTGGACCAAAAAGGCAAAAGCGCGGTTCGGTCCGGCGCTACGGGAAAAGCGCAAGCCCGAGCTTGAGATAAAAAAGATGCCCGTGCCGGTGCTGACCTCCGTGGGAGCGGCGAAAGCCGAGGGGGTAGTCAAGACCATCCGGCACTGGTCGGAAGGCGCCTATACCCGTATCGTGATCGACCAGAGCGGTCCTGTTCATTTTCAGGTCCAGGAACTCAAGAACCCGGACCGGCTGGTCTTTGATCTTTCGAACGCGCGTGTGGACAATTCGCTGAACAAAGAACCGCTTCCCATCAATGACGGAATTCTAAAGCAAGTCCGCGCCAGCCAGTATGCTCCTGATATTGTCCGCGTTGTGCTCGATCTGGCGAGCATTAAAAGTTATGTCGCTTTTCCCCTGCGGGAACCCGACCGGCTGGTCATTGACGTGACCGGCGAGAACGGCAGAGCAGGGGAAAATCCTGTTGTGAGCGCGGGAACTGAGACGAAGGGCGATAGCGCAGGAGTCCGGCAGACCGCCAAACCCGAAGACAAAACAGAACCAAAAGACGAAAAAAAATCGGAGGTCCCTCAGCTTTTTGCTCAAAAACCGGAGACGCAGGACAATGGCGGCGAACGGCTGACGCTGTCCCGCCAGATGGGGCTTAAGGTCAAGACCATCGCCATCGACGCCGGCCATGGCGGTCATGACCCCGGCGCAATCGGCAAGGGCGGTTTGAAGGAAAAAACCGTGACTCTCGATATTGCGAAGAGGCTGGCGGTCCTCGTGAAGGGGCGTCTCGGGTGCAAGGTGGTCATGACGCGGGACAAGGATGTGTTCGTCCCCCTGGATAAGCGGCCGTTCATTGCAAAGGCGCGCAGCGCGGACCTGTTCGTCTCGATCCATGTCAACGCGAACCGCAAGCGCAAGGCAAAGGGCATAGAAACGTACATCCAGGGCCTCAAAGCCTCCGACCGCGAAGCCATGGCGACCGCGGCCCGTGAAAACGCCATGTCAACCAAGAGCTTAAGCGAGCTGGACAGCGATGTCGACCGTATGCTGAAGGATTTGAAGATAGACAACAAGCTCGAAGAGTCCCTGCAGCTTGCCTGGACCGTGCAGACGTCCCTGGTGGACTCAATGGCGACGCCGCGAAAAAAAGTCGTCAACCTCGGCGTGAAGCGGGCCTTTTTCTATGTCTTGATGAACACCAACATCCCGAGCATTCTTGCCGAGGTCGGCTTCATCACGAACGCCGAAGAAGAAAAGCTGTTGAACAAGGATTCCTACCGGCAGGCCATTGCGGAGGCCCTGTACCAGGGCGTGAAAAAATATGTTGATGCGCGCTCGCCGCAGATGATGGGAATTTAGAACCAGGTTATAGGTTATATCAGGTCATAGGTCATAGCTGTAGTACGGTAACCGGACCCTGGCCCCCGGACCCTGGACCCTGGACCCTGCTCCTATACCCTGCCACCTGAATCATTTCCCGCTATCAAATACGCCTCAATAAACTGGTCGAGGTCTCCGTCCATGACGGCGTTCACGTTCCCCGTTTCCACGCTGGTGCGGTGGTCCTTGACCATCTGGTACGGCTGAAAAACATACGACCTGATCTGGCTGCCCCAGGCAATATCCTTTTTCTCGTTGATGAGCTTGCCGACCTTGTCATCCTGTTCTTTTTTCCGCACTTCATACAGCTTCGCCCGGAGCACTTTCATGGCCACGTTTTTGTTCTTGAGCTGCGAACGTTCGTTCTGGCATTGTACCACGATGTTCGTGGGCAGATGCGTGATGCGCACGGCGGAGTCGGTCTTGTTCACATGCTGGCCGCCCGCGCTCGAAGCGCGGTAGGTGTCGATGCGGAGGTCTTTCTCGTCGATGGAGAGGTCGATGTCTTCCTCAACCTCGGGATAGACATAGACCGACGCGAAGGACGTGTGCCTGCGCTTGTTTGCGTCGAACGGAGATATCCGGACAAGCCGGTGAACGCCCGCCTCGGCTTTCGTCCTGCCGTAGGCGTAGTCCCCGTTGACCGTGAAGGTGACGGACTTGACTCCCGCTTCTTCGCCGTTCTGGTAATCCAGGATCTCGGTCTTGTACCCGCGCTTTTCAGCCCAGCGCAAATACATGCGCATCAGCATCTCCGCCCAGTCCTGGGCTTCGGTGCCGCCCGCGCCGGGGTGGATCGAGACGATCGCATTCGAGCCGTCGCGCTCGCCCGAGAGCAGGGCCGCGACTTCAGCGGACGCCAGGTCCTTCTGGATGACCGAAAGCTCCTGCTCGAGTTCGGCGCGCAGGGACTCGCCGCCTTCTTCCGAAGCGAGCTCGGCCATGGCCTCAAGGTCGTTCAGCCTGCGGGCAAGCGTGCTCCAATCCTTGAGCGACCGCTCTATCGCGCCCTTTTCTTTCACAATTACGTTTGCTTTGTCCGTATTATTCCAGAAACCCGTGGTTTCCGTGAGGCGGGTGAGTTCGGCTAATTTTAATTCCTTGGCGGGAGTGTCAAAGATGCCTCCGCAGGACGTCAATCCTGCCGTTGATGTTGTCGAGTTGCAGTTTTAGATCTTCTAAAAGCATGTGTCTCTCCTAACCGGGTATTGATTACGCGGATTATACCATAGAGAAAAAGAACAAGCAAAGGCAAACAGAAAAAACCGGTCATTTTCCCGCAAACGTCAGCGGTGTTATGTCTGTTTGAGGTCGGAGCTCTTGCGCATTGCCTCGCAAGCCATGTGGCGGATGACCTTGCCTTTCACGAGGAACACGACCATTTCAGCTACGTTGGTCGCGTGGTCGGCGATGCGCTCGAGATATTTTGTGATGTAGGTGAGCCGCACGGAGCGGGAGATGTTCTTCGGGTCCTGGAGCATGAACACCAGCAGCTCATTGAAGATCTGATGATTCAGGTTGTCGACGAAGTCGTCGGCTTCGCAGACCCGCAGGGCGAGTTCCGCGTCTTTTCCCAGGAACGCGTCGAGGCTGTCCTTGAGCATTTTCTGAGAGGCTTCGGCCATGCGCGGGATGTCGATATAAGGCTTAAGCGGCGGTTCTTCGAGCAATTCAAGAGCGCGTTCGCAGATGTCCACGGCCAGGTCGCCCATGCGCTCCAGGTCCGTGATGATCTTGATGGCCGTGGTGATAAAACGGAGATTGCTTGCTTTCGGCTGCCAAAGGGCGAGGAAACGGATGCAGTCCTCCTCGATCTCGACATCGAAATTGTTGACAATGGCGTCGCCGTCTATTACGGCCAGGGCAAGTGCCCGGTCCCGGTCCACCAGCGCTTTGATGGATTTCCGGATCGCGTCCTCCACGGCCCCTCCCATCTTGAGAATGTCTTCTTTGATTTTTTCAAGGGCCTGTTCTTTCTGCGTGGGCATGTGGGTCTCCTTAATAAGTTGATAGCTCATAGCTCGTAGTAAGGCAGGTAACAGCTATCAACGACCGGTCCATCAACTCTGAGCTATCAGCTATGAACTATGAGCTGTCGCTAACCAAATCTTCCCGTAATATAATCATCCGTCTGCTTCTTGTCCGGGTTCGTAAAAATCTTTTCCGTCGGTCCGTATTCGATGAGTTCTCCCATGTATAAAAAACCCGTCATATTCGCCACGCGGGCCGCCTGTTGCATATTATGGGTCACGATGATGATTGATACGTCTTTTTTCAGGTTTCCGAGGAGTTCTTCTATCTTCGCCGTGGAGATCGGGTCCAGGGCCGAGGTCGGCTCATCGAACAGGATGATGTCGGGTTCGACCGCAAGCGCCCGCGCGATGACCAGCCTTTGCTGCTGCCCGCCGGACAGTTCATAGGCACTGTCGTTCAGCTTGTCCCGCACCTCGTTCCAGAGGGCCGCGTGCTTGAGCGCGCGTTCAATGCGGTCGATCAGTTCGCTCCTGTTCTTGATGCCTTTTAACTTGAGCCCGTAGGCGATATTTTCCGCTATGGTCATGGGAAACGGCGTGGGTTTCTGGAAAACCATGCCGATGCGGCTCCTGAGCGTGATGAGGTCTATATCGCGCTGGAGGATGTTTTTCCCCTCAAAGGTGATTTCCCCTTCATAGCGGTTGTTCGGATAAAGGTCGTGCATCCGGTTGAAGCAGCGCAGCAGCGTGGTCTTTCCGCAGCCGGAAGGGCCGATGAGGGCCGTCACGTTATTTTTATAGATCGGGAGCGAAACGTCCCTCAGGGCATGGACGTCGCCGTTATAGTAAAAATTGAGGTTTTTGACCTCGAGTTCGATAGCCGGTGTCACTGCTTATACCTCCACTTGAGAATAAGTCGGCCGAGGATCGTCAACGCCAGGATGAACAGCGTAATCACGAAGGCTGCGGCCCAGGCCTGCCTGTGCCAGTCTTCGTACGGCCCCATGGCATACTGGAAAATGGTGGCCGTCAAAGAAGCGATCGGCCGGTTCATGTCCCAGGAAAAAAAATTATTGTTAAACGACGTGAACAGGAGCGGGGCCGTCTCACCCGCCACGCGCGCGATCGAGAGGAGAATCCCCGTCAGGATTCCCGTGGCCGCTCCACGATACACGACCTGTATGATGACCTTGTAATAGGGCGCGCCAAGGGCGAACGCCGCCTCCCGCAACGTCCAGGGCACCATGGACAGCATGTCCTCCGTGGTCCGCAGCACCACCGGGATCATGATGACCGCGAGGGCCACGGCGCCTGCCCACCCGCTGAAATGCCCCAGGGGCCTGACGAGCAAGGCATAGACAAAGGTCCCGACGACGATGGAAGGAACGCTCACGATGATATCGGACAAGACGCTTATTACTTTGGCAAACCGGGTTCGCCGCGCGTATTCCGCGAGAAAGGTCCCGCCGAGCACGCCCACGGGCACGCCGATCAGGGTCGCGCAGAGGGTGATCATTAACTGGCCGATAAAGGCGTGTCTGAGGCCGCCGCCTTCGACGCCGGCAGGGGCGGGGTCGTTCAGGAACAGGCTGAGGTTCAGCGCCCCGATACCGTGGACGATGACGTCCCCGAGTATGAAAACGAGCCAAAAGAGGCCGATAAAGGCCGCCAGCGAGCTGAAGGCAAGGGCGGTAAAACCCTCTAATTTTCTTTTTTGTTCAATATTCATAATCGCAGCGTAAATTTCGAATAAATTCCAATATTCAAATCCAAATGGGAAAATGCTTGCCACAAAGATTCGCAAGAGACGCAAAACAAATAAGATCTTTTGTGCTTTTTGTGCCTTTTTGCGGCCAATCGTTTTTGTTCCAGCTTGTCCGGGTTAGGCGTTTGGGATTTAGATATTGCTTATCTTGTATACTTCTTCTCCGCCCTGATCAGAAACAGCTTCGCTGTCGCCAGCGTGATAAAGCTCATCACGAACAGCACGAGCGCAAGATAAAACAAAGACGAGAGGTAGATATCCTTGTCCGCCTCGGTGAACTCATTCGCCAGGGTCACGGTGATGGTCGCGGCCGCGTCAAAAAACGACGTGGCGATCTTGTGATTGTTTCCGAGCACAAAGGCCACGGCCATGGTCTCGCCCAGGGCTCGTCCGAGTGATAGAACCACGCCGCCGAATACGCCGAGCTTGGAGTAGGGGAGGACGACGTTTTTGACCACCTCCCACTGCGTTGCGCCGACAGCGTAAGCGGATTCCTTCACGATATCGGGCGTGAGGTTGAAGGAATCCCGGGCAATGCTTGCGGTAAAGGGGATGATCATGATGGAGAGGATAATGCTTGCCGTGAGAAGGTCAATCCCAAGAGGAGTGCCGCGAAACAATACTTCGAACAAGGGCAGCTTTCCGAGCGTGTTCTGGAGCCAGGGTTCGACGTATTTGCTCATGATAGGCGCAAGCGTGAACAATCCCCACATACCGTAGATAATGCTCGGGATCGCGGCGAGCAGTTCAATGGCCATGCCGATGGGCCCTTTCAAAAAGTTGGGCGCTACTTCCGTAACGAAGATCGCTATGCCGATGGCCACGGGCACCGCGATCAGGAGCGAGAGCGCCGTGGTGATGCAGGTGCCGTAAATATTGGCAGCCGCGCCGAAAGTCTCCTTGACCGGGTTCCAGTCCGTCGACGTCAGGAACTGTATGATTCCGAATTTATTGATGGCAAGCGACGATTCACGGATCAGGACCCAGAAGATGCCGATAATAATGAATATGATCGAAAGCGACGCAACCGCGGTGATCACGGAGAAAGAAAAGTCGATGGGATTTTTTTTAGGGAATAATTCCAATATTCAAGCCTTTGCACGTCGGATAGACAGCATGGTCCCAGGGCATAAAAACGGGGCAGACAGGCACATTATACCTATCCGCCCCTTGAGTGTCAAACAGTCTGCGGCAATAAGCGAGGCTTTAGCGATATTTTATAAAATACCGTTTGATTTCCAGTAAGCCTTGATTTTGTCCTGGAGCGGCTTCGGCAGGGGCACGTAGATCAGTTCCTTTGCCTTGGTTGCGCCGTTTTTAAAGGCCCAATCGTAGAATTTCACCACTTTCATGTTGGAATCTTTTTTCTCTTTGGCAAGGAGGATGAACGTAGCTCCTGCGATGGGCCAGGCTTTTTTGCCCGGGGCGTTGTTGAGCCAAAGATAGAAATCCTTCTTCGGATCGAAGTTGCCTGTTGCCGCGGCATCTTCAAACGTATCGAAACTCGGTTCCACGAAACGACCTGCCTTGTTTTTGAGAAGCGTGTAGGCGAGATTATTCTGTTTGGCATACGCGAATTCCACGTACCCGATGGAGTTCGCGGCCTGTTTCACGTAGTTGGCTACGCCCTCGTTGCCTTTGCCGCCGATGCCCGCGGGCCAGCTCACGGAGGTGTCCGAACCGACCTTATCCTTCCAAACCGCGCATACCTGGCTCAGATAGTCCGTAAAGATGGCGGTGGTGCCGGAACCGTCGGAGCGGTGCACTACGGTGATGTCGCTCTTCGGAAGGTTCATCTTGGGATTAAGCTTAGCGATTTCCGGGTCCATCCAGTTCTTTATCTCGCCGAGGTAAATCTTGCACAGCGCGTTTGAATCGAGCTTCACTTCACCCGCTTTTACTCCGGGGATGTTGACGACAAGAACGACGCCGCCGATTACCGCGGGATACTGGAGCAGGCCGCTCTTGCTCAAATCCTCCGGTTTGAGCGGTTTGTCCGAGGCCCCGAAATCAACCGTTCTTTCCGTGATCTGCTTGATCCCGCCGCCGGAGCCGATGGATTGGTAGTTCAGCTTCACACCGGATACTTTGTTGTACTCGTTCGCCCATGCGGAATACACGGGGTAGGGAAACGATGCCCCGGCGCCGTTCAGGATCTCCTCCGCGGAGCCGATTGATGCAACTGCCATTACTATAGTGAGTGCGAATGCTGCAACTTTCTTCATTACGTTTTTACCTCCTTAGTTTGGTGATTTGAGTGTCATAATTTATACCAAGCTCATGTTACAATTATGTTACAATTCTATTACATTGCGATGAAATTTTTTGCAGCCTTTTGTTCTTAATTTACCGTCACATCCTTTTTCAAGGGCTCATACAGATACTGGCCGACCTTTTTCCGCAAAGCGGCGATGTTTCCCTTGCAGACGTACCCGCTGACGCCGCAGTTCGCCGCTATTTCCCGCAAACTTTCTTCATCGTTGGATGAATAGAACACGATTGGGATCTTCGAGATATCGTGATTCGTAGCGAGCAGCGTCGCCAGCCTGTCTCCGGAAAGCGCGGGCATGTTGACGTCGAGCAGAACAAGATCAGGTTTAAGCGCCCGCACTAAGTTGGTCACTCCGAACCCGCTTCGATGGGCAAATACTTCAACGTGTTCATTCTGCAGCAGTTCCTTGGCCATGTAGAGGTGCAGTTCATCGTCATCGACCATCAATATTTTCTTTTTGTCCTGCATGGAAGCTCCTCCCTTCGTCCGCATATAGTTTGCAATGGCGGAAACGTGGTACACGTCCCGCAAAAAAGAAACAGCTCGATGCCCCTTGGTCCTGCGTCGTCTCGGCATCCTCCCCCCCTTTACTATTTATTAAAAAACATCTTTCGGCGGAGGTTTCCAGCGGCTACATGATTTTAGTCAAAATATGTTCATAAAGCGGCGTGGAGACCTGCTCGCTGAGATACGTATTGACCCTGTTTTTTAGTTCCGCAATGTCTCCTTTGCAGATGTAGCCCTTGGCGCCGTGCCGGGAAGCCAATTCCCTCAAGCTGTCCTCGTCATTCGATGAATAAAAGATAAACGGGGAATGACGCCACCGCAGCAGCTTTGCCAGCTTGTCGCCGGACAGCCCCGGCATATTGACGTCAAGCAGAATGAGGTCGGGCTGGAGTTCCCGCACGAGGTTCGTTACGCCGATCCCATATTTGCTTTTGTGCGTGATAACTTCGATGCGATCGTCCTGGAGCAGCTCCTTGGTCGTATAGAGGTGCATTTCGTCGTCATCGACCACAAGTACTTTCTTCTTTATGCTTTTCTTATTCTGCATTGTAGAGCCCTCCTTGTCTTTCTATGTTTTGCAGCGGGAGAGCGACGGTGAACGTAGTCCCTTTTCCGAAAACGCTCGACACCGAGATCGAGCCCCCGATGAGTTCGGCGAAGTTTTTGCTGATCGTCAAACCGAGTCCCGTGCCTTCGTGCTGTTTGGTTTTGGCGTCTTCTATCTGGCCGAAAGCGGTGAACAACTTGTCGAGATGCTCTTCTTTAATGCCCATGCCCGAGTCAGTTACGGCGATTTCCAGCTTGTTGCCGATTATGGAAAGCGTTACGGCAATCGTCCCGGATTCGGTGAACTTTGCCGCGTTGCTCGCGAGGTTCATGACGATCTGCCTCAGTTTGATGGGGTCCGTCGTGACCATGATAGGCGTTGCGGGCGCCGAGACCGTAACGCTCACCGGCTTTTTCCCCACCAGTATGCGCGTCGTCTCCGCGACTTCGGCGACGATCGCCGAGGCATTGACCGTCTGGAACACGACGTCCATTTTCCCCGCTTCTATTTTCGATAAATCGAGAATATTCGTGATGATCGCCCGAAGATTGGCGGCGCTTGATATCATGAACGCGAGCCGCTCTTTTATCTGCTCCATGGAATTTTTTTCCGCGGCCATGCGAAGCAGTTCGGCAAGCCCGATAATGGCGTTTACCGGCGACCTGAGTTCGTGGGTGACGTTCGCGAGAAACTGGGACTTTACCTGGCTGATCTTTTCGAGTTCCTGCGCCCGGGCGCTCGCTATTTCTTTCTGAAGAATGTTGTTCGCCAGGGCGTTGCTCTGCTGGATCACGAGCTGCTTGATCGACAGCAGGCCCCGGTAAGACCCGTCCGGATAGACGACGATGATTTCATCGTAGATGTCCTGCGGCGGCCGCTCCAGGGCCATATCGATCACCTCATGGAGCGGTTTATTCTCGGGGACGATCAGCGGAGTCTTGTCCGCTATCGATAGGATCGGATTTTTTCCGTACAACTCGAAGCCGAACCTCCGAAACATCGCAAAGAGCAGCTTGGTGCGCGTAACGAGGCCCACCGGCTTTTTTTCTTCTACCAGGGCGATCGCGTCCAGCGTTGTGGTCGAGAAAAACCGTTCCGCTACGGTGTTCACGATGGTCTGGGGCAGTTCCAGCTCCGTCGAGGTGATCAGTTCCCCGACCGGGATTGCGTGGTCCTGTACAATTACAGACTGCATAGCTCCTCCTTATGACGTTCGCGCTCGTTCCGTAACGTTTCGCGTAAAATTGCGAGCATTTCCCGGTTCATCACGCCGCCTCGCGGGCGGAGCTGTTCGCCAAGGGAAAGGACAGAGTAAATGCGCTTCCTCCGCCTTGCTCGCTGACGGCAGTGATGCTTCCTCCCATCGCTTCGATCAGAAGCTTTACGATATAGAGCCCCAAGCCGGCCCCCTTGATCAGTTCACTCCCCGGGGCGCGGTAGAATTTATCGAATATGAAAGGCAGTTCGTGAGGAGGTATCCCGCAGCCTTCATCCCGGACCGTGACGTGTATTCGGTCCTTGAAGACGTTCACGGAGTTCCATATCCTGCCGTCTTCCCGGTTATACTTCACGGCGTTGGAGATCAGATTCACCAGCACTTGTCTGGCCGCGGACCTGTTGGCGCTGACCAGGACCGGCGCGCTTTTGGGTCCCTGGAGCTCGATATTTTTTCGTTTTGCGTTGTCGCGGAACATTGCCGCGGCGTCATTCATTATCTCGACAATATCGACCGCCTCGACAGGCAACGGGCCTCCGGCCTTTTCAAGCCGCGTGAGAAGCTCGGTGTCATTCAGGAGACTTTCCGCGTGAACGGCCGCGGTGTTGATCGTTCTCATATAATTGTGTTCAAGGCCCTGCTGGAGCGCGAGCGACGAAAAACCGCTGATCGCGTTCAGGGAATTTTTCATTTCATGGACCAGGTAGCACAATGAATTTTCCTTCTCCTGTTCCCTGACATGGCGCAGTTTCAAGGCCTGCCGACGGTCGATATATTTTTGTATTTTAAGCAGCAGTTCCTTGACGGAGAAAGGCTTCGCCATATAATCGTCGGCGCCGAGGCTCAACCCTTTGACGCGCGCCTCCTCCTCCGACAGGGCCGACAGCATGATGATTGGCAGGTTTCTTCCCTTCGTACTTTCCCGCAGGATTCGGCATACTTCATACCCGTTAAGCCCCGGCATCATAACGTCCAGGAGCGCAAGGTCCGGCTCATGGCATTGGACCGCGTTCACGGCCTCCTCCCCGCTGCGCGCAATGATGGGCTCATAGTCCGCCTTCAGCAGATTGTAGCGGAGCAGTTCGACCATATCGTGTTCATCATCGACAATGAGAACTTGTTCGTTCATTCGAGGCGCCGTCCTTTCGCAATGTCGCATACTCTAAAAGCAGTTAACCACACCCTGCACTCGTTTATGGCCGCGCTTTCGCAAGAGCAGGCTACGTATACACACCCTACATTCGCGCTTCGCACTCATATGCGTTGGGTGCAGGCTCGTAAACGCCGGGCGCAGGCAGATGACCACGGATAAACACGGATAATTCAAATACATAAATCAAGATCCTGTCTCTCGTGGCAGGTGAAAACCCTAATGCAACTAAATTAGCGATTTTGCTTTTCATCTGTGTTTATCCGTGGTTCCAACCGCCGTTCTTAGACTGTCAGTATCGCAATTGTTTGTTACAGGCGTATGACAGCAGTGTTAAAACTCGGTTAAAAAAGACCTGGGGGCCGCCCGGAACCGCCGCAAAGCGGTCCGGTCACCGGCCGCGGTGCGCGTCTTTCGCTGACGCACTCAAAAATTCCGCCACCTTTTTCCGCAGATTGCCGTGGTCCCCTTTGCAGATGTACCCCTTTACGTCGCAGGTCGAGACGATTTCCCTCAAGGCGTTCTCATCATTCGATGAATAGAAGACGATAGGGATATGGCTCGTCTCATCCCTGCTGCGAAACATCACCGCCAGCCTGTCGCCGGAAAGTCCCGGCATATTGATGTCGATAAGAACGAGATCCGGATGAAGCGTTTTCACGCGGTCCATCACGCCGAACCCGTTACGGTGGGTAATCACTTCGAACTGATCGTCCTGGATCAGCTCCTGGGCGATCTGAAGGTGCATTTCGTCATCGTCAACCACCAAAATCTTCTTTTTGTTCTCAGCTGTATGCATTTCCGTCATGGCGCGGTCTCCGCTCAATATGCAATACTTTCATTGATGCCGGCCGGGGCAACACCGGTGTAACCGCCTTCAGACATGTTTCGGTTGTGATTTTATGCACAGGTTGCATAGAGCTCACGGGTCATCGCTTTATGATGGGACAGAAACCGTTGCGCTCCTTCCTTGCCCAGGTATCGGTCCAGCATTCGCGGTTCGGTCCGCGTGAGGTCGACCAGGATCAGCCCATCGAGCACATTGCCGAATCCAGGATCGACATTGAAACCGGCGAGTTGTCCTCCCAGCTTCAAGTATTGCTTCAGCAGGACCGGCATTCCCTTGCGGTCAGGCTCAATGGTGGAGATCAGTTCCGAGATGTCTTCCACGTCGTTATTCATCATCCGCACGGCGGCATCGAGGTCCCACCCTCTGAGCGCTTTCGTCCGGAGTTGTCTCCGGGGACGCACCAGGGCCGCCATATCCGCCCGGTACCTGGAGGTTTTAAGAAAGTTGACGATAAGCTGTTTGGACAGCGCCTGGTAATCATCGGCAATGCTGACCGGGCCGAAGAGAGTCTTATATTGGGGATTGTCCACGACGAAACGTCCGATGCCCTTCCAGAGGAGCAACAGCGGCGCAAAAGACCGTTGGTATTCGGGGCGGATAAACGACCGTCCCATTTCCAGGGCTGGGCCGAGGCGATCAATGAACTCCGGCTTGAATTGGAAGAGAGTGCTGGTATAGAGCCCGTGCAAGCCGTGCTTCTTCACCAGCTCGTCCGTGCGTCCGAGCCGGTACGCGCCGATCACTTCCTGCTTTACCCGGTTCCAGATGAACAGATGGACGTAAGAAGCATCGAACCGGTCAAGATCAAGGGCCTTGCCCGTTCCTTCGCCTACGGGACGGAACGTGAGTTCCCGGAGCCTGCCGATTTCGATCAGGATGTTCGGAACCTGGTCAGCGGTCGCCTGGATCACGACATGGTCACCGTTCTCAACGAGCGTTTGGCTTGGAAGAAGCTGCCGGAGCTCTTCGGCCATTACCTCGGAGTTCCGCGGAAGCAGGATAGGCATCCCGGGATCTTTCTCACGCATGAAGGGAAGCTTTTTGATTCCGGTCCCGGTTGTTCGGCTGTCGCGGAGGTCCAGGATATACGTGCGCAGCCTGAGGTATTCCGTCATGTCCCGATCCAGTTCAAAGGACTTCAATTTATCGAAAGGGATGAGCTCGCCGACCCTCACCTGGAGTACTTTGCGGCCTTTATTGAAAAACTCTTTCGGCAGCATGGCGGTGCGAAGGAACGGATGCACCATGCCCGCCATATGGAAGGCCGCGCTGTTGGTCCCCTGGAAGAATACGGGTAGCACGGGCGCGCCGGTCTTTCGGATAATGCGGGCAATGCTTTGGTTCCACGAGGGATCGGTGATCGCGCCTTTCCGGGCATCGAAGTGAGAGACCGCGCCGGCGGGAAAAACCACGAGCATGCCGCCGTCCTTCACCCACTGGATGGATTCCCTGATCGGCCTGATGTTGTCGCGTATTGACGTTGCTCCCTGAAAGGGGTTCACCGTGATCAGCAAGTCCCGTATCTCGGGGATTACATTCAGCATGTAGTTTGCCATGAACTTGACATCGCAGCGCATGGAACGGAGGATCGAGGCCAGGATGACGGTTTCGATGCCACCGAAAGGGTGGTTTGCCACGACGATCGCGGGACCGGTGGTGCTCATGATCCGGGAGAGGTCCGCATCCGGAAGATCATACGATACGCCCAACCGGTCCAATATTTTGTCCCAAAAGGGGCGTTTGTCATTCATCCCGCTGACATCATTGTAGAGCCGATTCATACGGGGGAAATCGAGAGCGTGTTCGAGCGGACCTTTTACCATGGAAAACAATTTGTTCTGCAGTGGATCTTTAAAATCGAGTTTCAGGTTGAAAAGCCGGTTCGGCTGGGTTTGTTGCATTGAGGTTCCTCCTTCTTGATGAATAATTATAAATCTCCCCTTGCCCCTCTTTGTTAAAGAGGGGTGTTCCCTTTGGAAAAGGGAGGTTAGGAGGGATTTTAAAATATAAAACAGGTTGCATTGTTCCTATGCGAACCGGGCGCGGATAACATCCGTCAGCCGGTATCCCCAGGCGCCTAAACCGGTCTCCGGGCAGGGTGACAACCGCGAATCTTTCCCGATACGGTACCGGTTTCCGCGCCAAACCACGGTAGAGCTTAGGATCGGCGCAAACCACAGAAGCCCGATGAGGAAATCCTTGGCCGGGATGAGGAGGTAAACGAACGGCCGCTGTTTCGGCAGGTCGTGATCGTTCTGCGACGCTTCGATGGCCCGGTTGATCAGGAAGTCACCCATAATTTTTATCAAACTTATGCCGGCGACGAACGACAAGGTGGTTCGCGTCGGGCTCAGAAGGACCGGGAGGGCGGCGACGAATATCGGATTCGCAAGAAGTTCCGAAAAATATTTGGCCCCGCCGATGTTCCACCTCAGTTTGCCCCAACGGGTGTGACGGTTCAGGAAGCGTTTGACGTCCCAGTATTCATTCACGTTCTTGACCAGGTAGTTCGACAGGACGACCTTTTTTCCGATACGGCCCATCTCTCTCCCGATAATGAAGTCCTCCGCC
>JBGPUS010000003.1:0-31857 GCA_041491325.1 Nitrospirota bacterium
CCGACCGGGGCATTCATGATGTGGCCTTGAGCGGCGGGGTCTTTCAGAATCAATACCTCTTGAACAGGGCGGTCCGGCTGCTCTCCGAGGACGGCTTCAGCGTTTTTGTGAACCGAAAAGTGCCTTGTAACGACGGTGGCATTTCCCTTGGGCAGGCCTATCTGGTAAGGGAACGGCTTAAGAACCTCGAAAGTCCAGGTCTTTGACACTGATAAAGGCTGAAATCAAATCGGATAAAAACCCGATAACAGCGGCTTTTTTTTGTTTATCGGTTCACCCAAAAGGAGAAGGCTTTGTTTCAGGATTTATCCGCCTTTATCATATGTTAATCCGCTTCTTCCGTGTCTAAATGATTTTTCCAGGTCCATAGCCTTTTTCGGCGCTAATCCGCCTGCTTTTTAACATTTTTGTCGTCCCCGAGTGATTCTATCGAAGATATGGTTTTATAAGGCCGGGTAGGGCCGCATCAGCCGCCCGCGTTTTTCACGGCTTGTTTTACTTTGTCGGAGTTCGGATTGCGTTTCAAGGCGTCCTGGTATACACTGAGGGCCTTCGGCTTCAGCCCGTTTTTCTCGTAAAAACCTCCCAGTTCCAGGTAGTATTCAACTCTTGACGGGGCCATGGTGACGGCTTTTTGGAAGTACTCTTCGGCTTCGTGCCGTCGGCGGGGCATATGCGCGAGTGCAAGCCCCAGGTGGTAGACATAGTCCGGATTAGAGGGGTCGAGACGCGTCGCCCACCGGAAGGCTTCTTCCGCGCCCCAGAAATTTTGCACGCGAAACTGTTTCATGCCCTCAGTGAACTGGGCCACGGCGGAGACCTTTTGGGATTCATCATCTTCGTCCGCGGGTTTTCCGTCCTTTTTCCCGTACTGCTTCGTTCCACTGGAAAGGTCGAGGTTGTATTGATCGCGTTTTTTTGTCTCGCTCAGGACGCCGTAGGCTTCATTGATACTCGCAAACAGCAGCTCAAGCTTCTGTTTCATGTCCCTGAGTTCGGGATCGGAATGCCGGTCCGGATGATAGAGTTTGGCAAGGCCAAAATACGCTTTTTTTATCTCCTGCGGCGAAGCGCTGCGGCCTACGCCGAGCATCTCATAATAGTCCTGAAGAGCAAGAACGTCGTGTGCGCTCTGGAGCATCTCTCTCGTGATAAGTGACTCGGCGGCGGTTTGGTCCATGGGTCTCTGTTCCACGGCTGCGACTTCCCGCACACTATGGCAATTGAGAACGGTTTCCTGCTGGTCCTTCCTTTTTCCTTCGCTCGCCATGCGGAGGGCCAGGAGCACGAAAAGGGACTTGAGCACGGCCTCTTCCCCGATGTTGGTCAGGCAACAAAGCTCCTGTATGCTAGATTTGGCGTCAATGAGCGACAACACGGTGCGCTCATTCTCAATGAGGTCGGCGCTCCGGGCGGGGAGTGACGGCTCCGGCGCGCGGGAAATGACAGTATTGAGCGGCGGGAGCGATCGGCGCGCGTCCTCCCAGGCGATACCGCGAATGCCCGCGAGTATTAATTCGCCGGCATTCATCTGGAGGGGGACGATTTCAGCGCCAGGGAGAAGGCCGTCATCGAACCGGTACCGTCCTTCGCGCAAACTGAAGAGGCCGAGGATGTTCTGCTTAACCAGGAGTTTAACGTGGGCAACCAGTTCCTGAGGTTTTAATAAGCCCATTTCAAATAAGACGGTAATCAACTTCTTGTTGGTCTTCCGCATGATGTCCGCGGACTTCTCACTCTGGGCCTTCGTGATTTTTCCCAGGTTTTCCAGAAGAGTTCGCATAGACTGGTCATCGCTGTTCGATGATGCATAGACGATCTCTCCGTGCCGAAAAAAGACTTTTGTGGACGCATCACTCCGTTCGAAGACCGCAGTACCGGTCTTCCGACCCTGGCGAATATCCTGAAGGAGCCGGGGCAGGGTTAGTGTCGTTATTTCTCCGGTCGATGAAGTCATATGCGTGCCAGCGGAAGAAACATTCTTAACAGTATAGCAGGTATTTTTGAACCGCGCCTTTTTTATCTGTTTCTTCATTCTTTCTTCGGCCGGAACCGATCATGTCTCAAGACTGGGTTGACTAACCCTTCGCATGTTACTATAATAGTGACGTTGTGCTGTTTTTTTGATCATGCCGCAGCATGCTGTTATCAACGACCCGGTTCATATTTTCCCGTCATAAAGGCAAACCATATGCAGAAAGACCTTATTCTCGGCATTGACATAGGTTCGGTGACGATCAAAACCGCGCTTCTCGATTCCCGGAAGACCCTCTGCTCCGAGACCTACACCCGGATCAAGGGGGACCCGCTTCGCTCCCTGGAGTGCGAACTGAAGGCCCTGTTTGCAAAGTTCCCGGAACAAAGAGTTCGGGCCGCCGGTATCACCGGGAGCGGCGGCAAACAGGCTGCCGGGTTCCTCGGCGCCGTGTTCACCAACGAAATTTTGTCACAGGCTATTTTTGCGGCGCGCTATCACCCCGGCGCTGGGACCATCATCGAGCTGGGCGGAGAGGACGCGAAGCTCATCATTCTCTCGCGTGAGGGAGGCGACGGAACGATAAAAATCGAGGATTTCTCCATGAATACGGCCTGCGCGGCGGGAACAGGTTCCTTCCTCGACCAGCAGGCATCCCGCCTCCAGCTCACCATCGAGGAGTTTAGTTGCATCGCGCTGAAATCTAAAACTCCGCCGCGCGTGGCCGGGCGGTGCAGCGTTTTCGCTAAAAGCGATATGATTCATCTTCAACAGATAGCGACGCCGGATTTCGATATTGTCGCGGGACTTTGTCATGCAATGGCGCGAAACTTCAAAGCCACCGTGGGGAAGGGCAAAAAATTTCCCGCGCCGGTCCTGTTCCTCGGAGGGGTGGCGGCAAACCTCGGCATGCGCCATGCTTTTCGCAACGTCCTGAAATTATCAGAGCGGGAGATGACGGTTCCGGAGCATTTCAACACCTCCGGCGCCATCGGCGCGGCGCATATCGTCATGGACCGGCTGCGGCACACCGGACAAAACGCGTCCTACCTCGGCGTCTCGGCCCTTTCCGCGTTTCTTCTCTCAGGTGGAAAAACCGCCGCCAGCGGGATGACCCGCCTCGCAGAACCAAGCGGGATCATGACGAATCCGGACCAGGACGCCGCAGCCGGTCCGAACGAACGGACCGACGCCTATCTCGGCGTGGACGTCGGTTCCGTGTCCACGAACGTGGTCGTGATCGACGGCCGCATGCGTGTGCTCTCCAAACGTTATCTCCCTACGGCAGGCAGGCCGATAGAAGCGGTGAAACAGGGACTGGCCGAAGTAGGGAAAGAGGTCGGGGCGCGGGTAAGGATTGCCGGCGTCGGGACCACGGGTTCGGGAAGGTATCTGACCGGCGATATGATCGGGGCCGACATCGTGCGAAACGAGATCACGGCCCAGGCCACGGCCGCCGCGGCCATCGATCCGCGCGTGGACACGATCTTTGAGATCGGCGGACAGGACTCGAAATATATCAGTTTGCGCGACGGCGCCGTGGTCGATTTTGAAATGAACAAAGCCTGCGCCGCGGGCACGGGTTCATTCCTTGAAGAGCAGGCAGAGCGGCTCGGCATTCGCATCAAGCGGGAGTTCGAGCACAAAGCGTTTCAGGCCGAGTCGCCGTGCAGATTCGGCGAGCGATGCACCGTATTTATGGAATCGGACCTAGTGCATTCTATGAACACGGGTTCAGGAGTTGAAGAACTTACCGCCGGGCTGGCGTACTCCATCGTCTATAACTATCTCAATAAAGTGGTGGCGGGCAAACGAGTCGGCGGCCGTATTTTTTTTCAGGGCGGCGTTGCGGCGAACAAGGCCGTGGTGGCGGCGTTCGAGACGGTCACTGGAAAACCCGTCACCGTGCCTCCTCATCACGAGGTCACCGGCGCGATCGGCGCGGCCGTCCTTGCCATGCGGCACGGTACGGGGAAAAGCGCCTTCAAGGGATTCGATTTGAGCGAACGGGCTTACGCTATAAC
Source organism: Nitrospirota bacterium (assembly GCA_041491325.1). Lineage (GTDB taxonomy): Bacteria > Nitrospirota > UBA9217 > UBA9217 > UBA9217 > JBAZLV01. The sequence goes on from JBGPUS010000003.1 coordinate 4,000, forward strand.
GTCGTTTGAATGCGCCGAGTGCTCGAACCGCTGCGATATCCGGCGAGTGATCTTTGACGGGGAAAAGCCGCTTTTTTACGGAAGCAGATGCGAAAAATATGACGTGAAGAAAAAGCCGGCGTCCTCGGGGGACACTCAGGATTTGTTCAGCCTGCGAGAGGGGATGCTCAATTCGACGGCCTCGTCCGTTCCGGCCAAGGGCGGAGCGCCGAGTATCGGTATCCCGCGGATGCTGTACGTAAACGACTTCCTGCCGTTTTGGCGGACCTTTTTCAGCGAGCTCGGATACCGCGTGGTGTTCTCGGAACGCACGAACCGGACGCTCATCAACCGGGCGCTCGAGGCCACGTCTGCCGAGACCTGCTTTCCCGCCAAAATAGCCCTGGGGCATATTCAAGACCTTCTCGATAAACAAACGGACCAGCTGTTTCTGCCGAGTTACATACGGTTTCCCACTTCACAGGACGGGACCCACAGCGCGCAGGCCTGTCCCTATGCGCAGGCGCTGCCTTATATTGCCAGGACTTCCCTTCGCTTAGGGAGCGTGAAAACGATCGAGCCCGTGCTCTATCTGCATGATGACCACGCTGTCGATAAAAGCATGCAAGCGCTCGGCAGGTTGCTCGGCAAGGGAAGGGGCGCCGTGAAGAGGGCGCAGCAGCGCGCTCAGCAGGCGCAGGGAGAATTTTCCCGTCTTATCCGGCAAAAAGGCCGAGACGTCCTGTCCGGGTTTAGGCCCGATGAAAAGGCCATCGTACTTATCGGCAGGAATTATAACACCTGCGATCCCGGAGCGAACATGAACCTGCCGTCCAAAATACGCGACTTGGGCGTCCAGTCCGTTCCCATGGATTTTCTTCCGCTCCACGAAGTGGACCTATCCGGCCATGAGAGCATGTATTGGCGATCGGGCCGGAAAATCATTGCCGCGGCCCGGTTCATCAAGAACCATCCGAACCTTTACGCGGTGTATATCACGAACTTCGGGTGCGGTCCGGATTCATTCATCACGCACTTTTTCCGCCAGGAAATGGGAAGTAAACCTTTCCTCCAGCTTGAAATCGACGAGCACAGCGCCGATGCCGGGGCGATCACGAGGATCGAAGCGTTTCTGGACAGCCTTGCCAATGCCGGGAACGGCGCGTCGCCTGTTCCCATCCGCGTCCCGAAGAGAAGCAACGGGTCGCTCCGCGCGAAAAAAGTACTTTTCCCGCGCATGACCGACCACGCGCTCGCTCTTGCCGCCGCGTTCCGGTCCTGCGGCGTGGACGCCGAAGTGCTGCCGGAGTCCGACGACGAGACGGTGAGGATCGGCCGGGAGTTCAGCTCGGGCCGCGAGTGCTACCCGCTTGCGCTCACCACCGGAGACATGCTGAAAGCGGCGCTGAGGCCCGGTTTCGATCCCGCAAAGACAGCCTTCTTCATGCCCTCGGGCAAGGGCCCGTGCCGCTTCGGCCAGTACCATCGTTACCATCGGCAAGTGCTCGACCGCGTCGGGCTCGAAGGGGTGGAAATTCTCTCGCCCATGCAGGATGAATCGCTGCATAACGACGTGCGTCTACTCGACAAAAATTTTGTGCTCATGGGCTGGCGCGGCGCATTTGCCGTGGACATGCTGCAGAAGGCGCTGTGGGAATACCGCCCCTATGAGAAGATAAAAGGGCAATCGAACCGGGTTTACCAGAGCGCGCTCGAACGGGTGGCCGTAGCGATTGAGGGGAGAGCGGACCTTCTGCCTGTGCTACGGGAAACCTATGAGGATTTCTCCGGCATCGAGCTTAGTGAGCGGACCAGGCCCGTCATAGGCGTCGTGGGTGAAATCTACGTCCGCTCAAATCGTTTCAGCAACGAAAACGTCGTGCAGCAGATCGAACAGCTCGGCGGAGAAGCGTGGGTCGCGCCCGTCTCCGAATGGATCTTGTACCTGAATGCCACGGCAAAAGTGTCGGCGACCATGAACCGCTCATGGAAGGCGCTGTTCAAGGCGCATCTTACCGGATGGGTCCAGCGCAATGACGAGCGCCGCTTCCTGAGCGGGTTCAACGGCAATCTGCGGAGCCTGCATGAGCCGAGCATTCAGCAGACCCTGCGCCGGGCCGGGCCGTACATCCACCATTCTTTTGAAGGCGAGGCCGTGCTGTCCATCGGCAAGGCAATCGACTATATCAAGCGGGGCGTATCAGGCGTTGTCAACGTTATGCCGTTCACCTGCATGCCCGGCACCATCGCAAGCGCGGTCCTTAAGCGCGTGCGCGAAGACCACGATAACATCCCCCTCCTGAACATCGCCTACGAAGGTCAGGGCGACTCCCAGACAATGACACGGCTCGAAGCGTTTATGCACCAGGCAAAGGCGTACCACCAGGCGAAAAAGTTGTGAACGGCGAAGGTTAAGTCGCCTTCGACATCGAATCGGACCGATCTCACCATAAAATTTACGCGCTCCCTTTATTTTGTTGACAATTTATCCCCACATGATATTCTTGTATTGAGGGCAGGGACTCGTCTTTCCGCTCGCAGTTTGCTTGTACACGCGGGTTTCCCCTGGCTCTCCGCATGAGGTAATAGAGCATATGGATCTATTCATTGTTGGCGCCGCGGCCCTTCTTCAACTCGCGGCGGCTTTGATGGCCTTGAGGCTGAGCCGCATAACCGGTGGGCGGGCCGCCTGGGTCATGGTTGCCGTCGCCATTTCGATCCAGGCCGTCAGACGTTTCATCACGTTCTTCAGGCTGCAGTTCGATGACGACTATTCTTCCGATATGGTCGATGATGTTATAGCCTTGACCATATCATTGTTCATGGCAGGGGGCCTGGCCTTCATCGCGCCCCTCTTTTTCGCCATCAAGCGTTCGGAGGAGGTCCTCCGCGCCGCCAACGTCAAGGCTGGCGAAGAAAAGGTGGCGCGGGAAAAACTTATTGATGAGCTGCAAGAGGCGCTCGCCAACGTAAAGGCGTTGAAGGGACTTATTCCGATCTGCGCTTCCTGTAAAAAAATACGCGATGACGAAGGGTATTGGCATCAAGTCGAGGTTTATATCCGGGACCATTCGGAGGCTGAGTTCAGTCACGGAATATGTCCGGATTGCGTTAAAAAATTGTATCCCCGCGAGTTTCTGAACGGCGCCGAGGGCGGCAAATAACAGTTGCTCTCTTCGACGCGCGCCGTCATGTCTTGTTGTTTTTTTCGGAGCATGTCAAATACCGCGGTAGCGCTGCGAACAGCGGCACTAATGGGGCGATCACATGAAACGGTCCAGTCAGGTATCAGGCAAACCGGGGATGTTCGTCTTCCTGTTCTTTTTCTGTCTCGTCCTGTTCACGTGGCCCCTTCTTTCCGTGGTTCAGGATTCCGACGCGGAAGCCGTCTTTTACTACCTCTACCTCTCCTGGGGCCTTGTTATCCTGTTGCTCTTTCTTTCCAGGAAAAGCACCGACATAAAGGCTTCGACCGAAACGGACCCGGATAAACAAGAGGTGAACGATGTTTAATCCGCTCACGGTCATCGTCTTCTTTTGTCTGTATATCGGCGTCCTTTTTTTGATCGCCCTCTGGGTTGAGCGGAAGTCCGCACAGGGTAAAGACATCGGCAACAATCCGGTGATCTATTCGCTGTCGCTCGCCATGTACTGCACCTCGTGGACGTTCTATGGCAGTGTCGGCAGTGCCGCTACCTCGGGCATGCTGTTCCTCACCATCTATCTCGGTCCCACCATGGCCGTTGTCCTCTGGTGGACCGTGCTCCGCAAGATCATCCGGGTAAAAAACAGCTATAGAATCACGAGCATCGCCGATTTTATTTCAGCGCGCTACGACAAATCCCATTCAATAGCGGCCATCGTCACGGTCATGGCCTTGGCGGGCATCGTTCCGTACATGGCCCTGCAGCTGAAATCGATCATCACTACATTTGAACTGCTCATCGGACCCGCTGCCGACGGCCCCTCCTCGTGGGCGGCGCCGCATGTCGGCCTGCTGGTGCTCGTACTCATGACCATCTTCACAATCATCTTCGGCGTGAGACGCCTCGACCCCACGGAACGGCACCAGGGAATGGTCGTGGCCCTGGCCGCGGAAAGCACGGTCAAACTGCTTGCGTTTCTGGCCGTCGGAATCTTCGTCACCTATGGTATGTACGACGGCTTCGGCGATATATTCAATCGGTTGTCGGCGGCGCCTTTGTCGGCGCGGGCCGCGCTCGGCGAGACCGGCATTCCTTCCTACACCACGTGGATGTCCTATCTGGTGCTGGCCATGTTCGCCATCATGTTTCTTCCCCGCCAGTTCCATATCACCGTTATAGAGAATTTCGATGAGAAACATTTGCGGACCGCCATGTGGCTTTTCCCGCTCTATTTGTTCCTGATCAACCTGTTTGTCTTCCCGATCGCCAAGGGCGGCCTGTTGGCGGGTCTTCCGGTCCAGGACGCGGACACCTTTGTTCTCGGCCTTCCGCTCCACGCGGGCCAGAAGTGGCTATCGCTCCTCGTTTTCATCGGAGGTTTCTCGGCCGCCACCGGTATGATTATGATCAGTTCCATGACGATGAGCATCATGATTACCAACCACCTGCTGCTTCCTATCATCGGACAAGTCAAAGGTTTAGGGTTTTTGCGGCGCCACTTGCTGCAGTGCCGGTGGGCGGCTGTCGCTTTCTATATTCTGGTCTGTTACTGGTTTGAGCGGTCAGTCGGCGAACAACTCATGCTGATCAATATGGGGGTGATATCCTTTGCCGCGGCCCTGCAGTTTGCGCCGTCCCTCCTGGGGGGGATTTTCTGGCGCCAGGGGAACAAGGCAGGCGCCCTGCTCGGCCTCACGTCCGGCTTTCTGCTCTGGTTTTACACCCTCATCGTGCCCACGTTGGCCTCGACCGGCCGGATCTCCGGGGACATCCTTGAAAAGGGGCCGTGGGGACTCGGATATTTGCGGCCGGAACACCTTTTCGGCATGTCCGGCCTCGATCCCGTGAGCCATGCCGTTTTCTGGACCATGGTTTTCAACGTCGGACTGTACCTCCTCGGTTCGTTTTTGTTTGAACAAACGGAGGAGGAACAAGCCTTGGCGCAGGAGTTCGTGACGGCCTTGTCCCCCATTTCCCTTCAAACGCGCCTTGTCTCGGACGAAGCCTTGATTGATCTTGGAGACAAGAAGCGTGAGATCGTCAAACTCCTTCGACAGTATTTTTCAGAGGCCAGGTCCGCGGAAATGGTCGACCAGTGCCTGTGCGAACTGGATATAGCGGGAAAACACAAGATAACCATCGCCCTCATGACGGAACTTCTCAAAACCGCTGAAAAGCATCTCGCCGGGTCCATCGGTTCGGCAGCCGCCCACCGGGCCATTATGACCGGGACGATCATTTCACCGAAGGAAGAGTTTGAACTTTCCCGGATGTACGCTGAAATTCTTGCCAACCTGAAGCTGACTCCTTCCGACCTCAAAGAGAAGATCGATTACTATCAGGAGAAGGAGGCGCTGCTGACGCGTCAAGCCGCGGAGCTGGAAGAGAAGATAAAAGAACGGGACCGGGAGATAGCCGAGCGTAAGCGCATGGGAGGGGCCCTCCGGGAGAGCGAAGAGAAATACAGGACCCTGGTGGACAATGTCAATATCGGCGTCTATAGAAACGCCGGCGACCCCTCGGGGCGATTTATGCAGGTCAATCCCGCCATGGTAAAAATGCTCGGTTACGCCGACGCGGAAGAACTTATGCGCACCCCGACCGTGGCCCTGTACCAGGAACCTACCGATAGACGGCTCTTAATCGAAGAAGCGCGCCGAAACGGCTTTGTGAAGGACAAGCAGCTTGCTTTACGAAAAAAGGACGGCACGCCTCTTTGGGTTTCTTGTTCCGCCACGGTCCAGTACAGCGAAGACGGCGATATTAAGTGGATGGACGGAGTCATAGAGGACATTACGGAGAGAATGAAGCTGGAGGAGCAACTCAGACACGCTCAAAAAATGCAGGCGATCGGCACGCTTGCGGGCGGGGTCGCGCATGATTTCAATAATATCCTGACGGCAATCATAGGGTATGGCAATCTTATAAAGAAGAGCGTCAAGGAAGGAGAAACACTGCGGAGCTATGTAGACCACATACTCACCTCGTCAGAGCGGGCCGCAAATCTCACCAAGAGCTTGCTCGCCTTCAGCAGAAAGCAGATCATCAGCCCGAGACCGGTTAGCCTGAACGACATCGTGAAGAGGACGGAAAAAATCCTCCTGCGCGTCATCGGAGAGGACATAGAACTCAGGACCGTGCTGTGCGACGAAGAGCTGACGATCATGGCGGACAGCGACCAGCTTGAGCAGGTCCTGATGAATTTGGCAACGAATGCGAGGGACTCCATGCCGAACGGCGGCGCCTTGACCATTGAGACCTCGAATATTGAAATGGGAAAGGGGTATGTAATAACCAACGACTTAATGAAACCCGGAAACTATGCGCTCCTTTCCGTCTCCGATACCGGCGCGGGCATGGACGAAAAAACGAAGCAGCGGATATTCGAACCCTTTTTCACCACGAAGGAGGTCGGCAAGGGCACCGGGCTGGGGCTTTCGATAGTCTACGGCATCATAAAGCAGCACAACGGAGAGATCAATGTTTACAGCGAAGTGGGCAAAGGCACAATATTCAGGATATATTTCCCGCTGATTACCCCTACCACGGAGCAGCACCTGGTTGAAATCGTGGCGGTCCCCAAGGGCGGCAACGAGGTGATCCTGATTGCCGAGGACGACCAGGAGGTCAGGCGCCTGACCCGTCACGTGCTGTCCGCGGCCGGATATACGATTATCGAGGCCGTGGACGGTAGTGATGCGATCGCCAAATTCCTTGAACGTCAGCATGACATAAACCTGCTCATCCTCGACGTCATCATGCCGAAGAAAAACGGGAAAGAAGTGTATGAAGAGATCCGGAAGCTGCGGCCCGGAGTCAAGGCGCTGTTTACCAGCGGCTACAGCGCCGAGATTATCCACACGAAAGGCATCCTCGAAGAGGGGACGGACTTCATCTCAAAACCCATGCAGCCGGACGAACTCTTGAAAAAAGTGCGGGAGTCTCTGGACCGCTAATCTTGCTTTATGTGTTTATTAAAGCAAGATTTTTTCAATTATCGGCTTGACATAGTACAGGGAAAACGGTATTCTTGGCGTATCCGTGGACCTGTCCCGGATAAATTCAAAACAAGAAGCAGAGGAGAAACAGAATGGCAAACGGTGTAGTGAAGTGGTTCAACAACAGCAAGGGGTTCGGGTTCATCACGCAGGAGAACGGCGAGGACGTATTCGTGCACTTTTCGGCTATCACCGGGGACGGATTCAAATCCCTGAACGAGGGCGATAAGGTGACCTTCGAAGTCGTCAAAGGCCCGAAGGGGCTTCAGGCTGCCAACGTAGCCAAAGTTTCCTAACATACTAAAAAAATCATTACCTATTCCAAAAGCCCCGAAGCGATTCGGGGCTTTTTTTGTCATGGGCATTTCTCAGAAATACCAGGTCCCCCCTGTCCACTACTTATCAACCTAAAAACGGCATTTGACACACCCTGCACTCGCGCGCACACTCGTAAGCGCTGGGCGCAGGCGGAGAAAAGCGGATAAAAAACTGATAACAGCGGATTTTTCTCTCTTTATCAGTTCACCTAAAAGGCGACAGCTTTGTTTCAGGATTTATCCGCCTTTATCATATGTTAATCCGATTTTTCAGTGTCCAACAGCTCTTTTTAGGATCAAGAAAACGCGTTTTTTTATTGATCGCCCGCCGGAAAGGCGTTCCTGTAAAAAAAAGAGCGCCCCATTATTGAGGCGCTCTTTCCTGGAATTTTCCTCTGTTACGAGCTTATGCCCACCGTGCTCCCCGGCTCGGCCTGCCCTCGCTGAATCCGTCTGACCTTGCGCCGTCCCTCTTGCCGCCCCATTTGTTATCCCGGGCAGGCCGGGCTTGCGCGTCTGATTTTCCGCCAGGCCTGGCGCCGAAGGGTTTTCTTGATGAAGTATTCTGACCGTACCGCTTGCCTGCTGTTGCTCCCTGCCAACGTTTGGCCGGGAACGATCCTGCATTGGCGCCGCTGTCCGAGCGGCGCAAAGGACGCGCCGGTTCCAGCCCGGCAATCACGATCTGGGGGATCGACTGTCCGATAAAGCGCTCGATCTGGCGCAAGTAATCGACTTCTTTCCCCGAAGCGAAAGAGATGGCGATGCCTGATGCGCCCGCCCGGCCGGTGCGGCCGATGCGATGCACGTAGTCTTCCGCGTTCTTGGGCAGATCATAATTGATCACATGCGTGATGCCGGTGACGTCGAGTCCGCGCGCGGCGACATCGGTCGCCACAAGCAGCCGGATCTTTCCGCGACGCATATTCATGATAGTGCGGTTGCGGGCATTCTGGTTCATGTCGCCGTGCAAGGCTGCCGAAGCATGTCCCTGGGCCGCAAGCTCGCGGGCAAGCTGGTCGGCGTTTCGCTTGGTGCCGGAAAAAATGATTGCCCTGGTCATGCCGCTGTCGGAGATCAGGTGCTTGAGTAATCTGTTTTTATGCTGCATATCGTCCGCTGCGTGGAGACGCTGTTCGATTGCTTCCAGTGTGGTTTTCTTTCCCGCGATCTCTACTCGTACCGGGTTCTTCAAGAGCCGCTGGGCCAGTTTTGCCATGGCATTGTCCATCGTCGCCGTGAACATAAGCGTTTGACGGGTGTCCGGCGTGGCGGCTGCGATGGTATCCACTGCTTCGCTGAAGCCCATGTCGAGCATGCGGTCCGCTTCATCGAGGATCAAAATTTCAAGGCGCGAAAAATCGATGCGTCCCCGTTCCATGTGGTCCATGAGCCTTCCCGGCGTGGCCACGATCAGGTCCACGGGCTGCGCCAAAAGACGCTGTTGTTCGAAGTACGGCATGCCGCCGAGAATGACGCCGCTCCGTAGGCGCATGAATTTTCCGTACGTGCTCACGGCAGTGGTTATCTGGTTTGCCAGCTCACGCGTGGGGGTAAGCACAAGCACGCGGGGGCCTTTGGATCTTCCGGTTGATTTTGACGGCACGCTCAGGCGCTGGAGCGCAGGCAATACGAAAGCCGCGGTCTTGCCGGTCCCGGTCTGGGCCGTGGCGATCACGTCATGACCCGCTAAAACCTCCGGAATGGCCTTTGCCTGGACCGGTGTCGGCGTGGTGTAGCCGCAGAGGTTTACTGCTTTAAGAATGGGTGCTGCAAGTTGCAAATTTGAAAAAGACATGCGTCTCCTTTGGTTTCGCGGTCCGGGCACGACACATCCCGAAGCAGAAACCTGATGAAAGGTTTGCGTGCAGGCCTCGGGGACACACCTGTATCCCTGAGAGCGAAGACGGCGCCAGCACAAATATGACCGGCATAACAGCATCGTTCGCCAACCATACGTGCTACGCTATTTCAGAGTGATAGCTGAAAAGAGGAGAGGTCAGTGATCGATGATCATGGATGGCAGAGAACTGGTGAGGTGTGGATGTACTTCAATCAAGTCCTGCCAAATGTTAAACAGTCAAGGCATATGATACAGGATTATTATAAAATAGCAAGGATTTTTTTAGCCTGGTATGAGAAATGGAATGGTTACGCCGGAGCTTGCGAAATCACAGCGCCATGGTGGGGCGGGGATTGAGGTCAAGGCTGGACGTCTCGCCCTGTTGAAAGTGAAGGTACCCGGCGAGGGCGATCATGGCTGCGTTGTCTATGCAGAGGCCCATCCCGGGAAGATAGAGCGTGATGCCGCGCTTCTCCGTCTCGTCCTTCATCTTTTTCCTGAGCGAGCTGTTCGCTGCCACGCCGCCGGCGACCACGATCTTGTCAGCTCCTGTTTCCGCCGCGGCCTGCAGCGTTTTCTCCATCAGCATATCCACGGCCGCCGCCTGAAAGCTCGCTGCCACGTCCCCGACATTAAGTCGCGGGTCCATGCCATGGTCCTTGCTCATGAAAAGCGCGAGATGGTTCCGGACCGCTGTCTTGAGGCCGCTGAAACTGAAGTCATAGCCGTCAAGACGGCCGCGCGGGAATTTGACGGCTTCGGGGTTTCCGGTTTGAGCGAGTCTGTCGATCACCGGGCCGCCTGGGTATTCAAGTCCCAATAACTTGGCAACTTTATCATAGGCCTCGCCCGCCGCATCGTCCCGTGTCCGGCCGAGCATTTGGTAGTCGCCGAGTGCTTTGATGTGATAGAGCGCGGTATGTCCTCCGGACACGAGCAGGGCAAGGTAGGGGTAGCCGATGCCGGGATATTCGATGTGCGCGGCGAGTATGTGGCCTTCGCCGTGGTGGACGCCGATGAAGGGGATGTTCAGTGCATAGGCAATAGCCTTTGCCGCCGACACGCCCACCAGCAATGCGCCGATAAGACCCGGCGTGTACGTGACGGCGATGAGGTCTATGTCCTTGAGCGTTACCGAAGCAGCGGTGAGGGCCTCGCGGATGATGGGCACGAGGTTTTTGAGGTGTTCGCGGGAGGCAAGCTCGGGCACAACGCCGCCGTATTTTTTATGAATGGGTATCTGCGAGGCGACGACGTTCGAGAGGACCTTGTCGTCCCGGAGCACGGCCGCCGCGGTTTCGTCGCATGAGGTTTCTATACCGAGAGTGAGCATAGTGTTAGGGAAAGGACAAAAACGAAGGTGGGAAGGTAGGAAGGCGCCGTGACAGAAAACGCATCTTCCCAACTTTTCACCCTCTCATCCTCCTACCTTCTGATTCATTGCATCAATCTCGACACCGGCACAAGCTCGATGCCGAGATGGTCCGCCTGGGCGAGCCATTTCCTCAGCTCGCTGAGGGTGGCGGCGTGGGGATGGCCGATGCCGATCGCCTTGCCGTGTTTTCTCGCCAGGGACAGCAGTTCATCGAGTTGCTTTCGTATGTACGCCGGGTTATTTCCCTCGTTGTCGAGGAATACGTCGCGCTTCGCGGCTTTGAGGCCGAACTCTTTTGCCGTCACATACGCCACGCTCCCGGGGCTCGTGAGGCTGTCGAGAAAAGGCAGGTTTCGCGCCTTGAGTTCCGCCATGAGGAACTTCATCGCTTCCTTGTTTTCCGTGAGCGCGGAGCCTTCATGATTGTTCACGCCTGTTGCTCCGGGTACGGAACCCACGTCCTCGCTGAGCGTGTTCAGAAACTCCATGGGCGTCATGTCGGAGCGCAGCATGCCGGGCGCGGGGTTGCCGTTCTTGCCTCGGTACTCCATGGGCAGGTGCAGCAGCAGTTCGCGGCCGTTTTGCTTCGCCAACTGGGCGGTTTGGCGTGACTGCGGCAGGCCGGGCATGACTGCAAACGTGACATTACGGGGCAGCGCAAGCGCCGCATGCGCTTGTTTAATGCTTTGACCGAGGTCGTCGATTACGATAGCGACCAGGACGGATTGTTCGCCGGGCTTTATAGCCTGGTTCTCAATCTGTTTTTCCGGTCTCTTCTGCGTCGTCTCCGGGTTCCCGGCGGCCTGCACGGGAGGTTTTTTTCCCGCCGCGACGCGCGCTTTGCGAAGCGGGCCCCAGAGGGCAAGCGCAATAACCACCAGGGTGATGACGATCCCCCATACCACGAAGCGGTCGAACCTGCCGCGCTTACCCGAAGACTTTCTTTTTGCCGTGAGTTTTTTTGTCATCGCAAGGTTTTTATACAATATTGTGAACAAAAAGGCCAGAGGTTTTTTGACGCCCCTTGCGGAGGCACTGTTTTCCCGAAGTGAAAGCGTGTTTTTATCTTGACTTGCTTTCTATCGGTTCTTATAATCAAGACATAAAGTAACGGGACGCAGGCCGTCTTCAATTCGTGCAAGAACGGGGGTTCAGTTAAAACAGCCTATGAGCTTTGAGTATATTCGGCAGATACCGCAAGCGAAAGAAATACTGGAGAAAATGCCGCTCCCCGCAGACCTGAAAAAAGTCAAAAAGGAGAAAGACCGGGAGATTTTCGGCGTTTTCACCGGAGCGGTGGACAAGCTTTTACTCATTATCGGCCCCTGCTCGGCACATGATGAAGACGCAGTGTGCGACTACGTCGGTCGGCTCGCAAAAGTGCAGGATGAGGTCAAAGATAAGCTTATCCTGATCCCGCGGATTTACACGAACAAGCCGCGGACGACCGGCATCGGGTACAAGGGCATGGCCCATCAGCCCAATCCGCTGAAAGAACCGAACATCGTGGAGGGGATCAAAGCGATCCGGAAGATGCATATCCGCGCGCTGCGGGAATCCCATCTGCCGGCGGCCGACGAAATGCTCTATCCCGGCAACTATTGCTATCTTGAGGACGTGCTCAGCTACGTTGCGGTCGGGGCCCGATCGGTCGAGAACCAGCAGCACCGTCTTACGGCGAGCGGTCTTGATATCCCGGTGGGCATGAAAAACCCTACGGGAGGGGACTTCGAGGTTATGTTCAACGCGGTGCAGGCGGCGCAGGCATCGCATATGTGCAGCTACATCGGCTGGGAGGTGCAAACGTCGGGCAATCCGCTGGCGCACTGCATTCTTCGCGGGGCCATGAACCAGTTCGGCCAGAGCATCCCCAACTATCATTATGAAGATCTCATCAAGGTTGCCAAGACGTACAAGGAACGCGCTTTTGCGAACCCGGCGATCATTGTAGACACGAACCATGCAAATGCCAACAAGCAGTACAAAGAGCAGCCGCGGATTGCGAGAGAGGTGATGCGGAACCGCGAACAGTCCGAGACGGTGCGGAAGATGGTGAAGGGTTTCATGATCGAGAGCTTCATCGAAGAGGGCGCGCAGAAGATATCGGACAAGGTCTACGGGAAATCCATAACCGATCCCTGCCTCGGATGGAAGGACAGCGAACGGCTGATCAAACGGTTGGCGGACCTGGTATAGGATGGAAATAGAACTACCAATTTTCAAATCCCAAATAGCAAATAAATTTCAATAACCAAACATCAAATTCCCGAATTTGGAGATTGAAATTTGGTAATTGGATATTATTTGTAATTTGGCACTTGTTTTTGGTGCTTTGTTCACTTATGGATCTTTTTGACGCTATTCATGATAGAAAGAGTATCCGACGGTATAAGCAGACGCCGGTGCCGGACGAAGACATCAAGAGGATAATCGACGCAGGGAGGCTTGCGCCCTCCGCGAGTAACGCCCAGCCGTGGAGCTTCACTGTCATTAAAGATCCCGCGCTGCTCAAAAGGATGGCCGACGCTGTTCGGGAGATGGTGGACCGCATGATTCCCCATGCCGAGAGTGAGCAGGAGGCCCAGCGGCTCGCGGCTTACAAGAACAATTACTACGTCTTTTTCGAGAACGCTCCGGTTGTGATCGCCGTATTCATGGAATCTTATGTGTCCTCCGGGCTCTTGGCCAGGATGGGCTACAGCGAGAAGGAGGCAATGCGTCTCCGTCCCTATCCGGGATTGCAGAGTGTTGCCGCGGCTGTCCAGAACATGCTTCTTGCAATCCACGCTCTCGGGTACGGTTCCTGCTGGATGACCGGGCCGCTCGTGGCCCAGGAAGCGTTCCAGGATCTGTTGGGATTTGGAAATGAGAAATGCATTGCCGCGCTCTTGCCGGTGGGCGTTCCCGATGAAAACCCGCCAGCGCGGAGCAGGAAGCCGCTCGAAGAAATTTTTACGGTTATTGATCGGTCCTGAAAAAATCCGGATCGCTACGGACCAGGCCGAGGACGCAGGCCGGTTGTCATCATACCTCTTCAGCTGGTTCCATTGGGTCGCTACCCGTTTCCGACGTTATCTCGGTGCCTTTCGCGATCACCACAATACCGGACGGCGAAACATAGTAGCGCTTCCGATCTTCCTCGATATCATACCCGATCACGGAGCCAGGCGGGATTTTTACGTCCTTGTCGATAACGGCCCGCCGGATCCTGCAATGCCTGCCGATATCCACATTTTCCATCAAAATTGAGTCGCGCACATCGCTATAGCTGTTGATCCGTACGTTCGGCGAGAGCACGGAACTCTGCACCCTGCCGCCGCTCACGATGCAGCCCGGCGCCACGAGGGAGTCGAGGGCGATGCCGAGCCGCCCGCCCTGCGTCTCCTGGGCAAAAACGAATTTTGCCGAAGGGTTTTGCGCCTGGTACGTGCGGATAGGCCAGGCTTTGTCGTACAGATTCAAGAGCGGGTCCACGCTGGCAAGGTCCATGTTCGCTTCCCAATAAGCGTCGATGGTCCCGACGTCGCGCCAGTATTTGGCCTCCTTCTTGTTTTCATCCTTAAAATTGTAGGCAAAGAGACGCGCGGTCTTCATCATCTGAGGGATGACGTTCTTGCCGAAGTCGTGTGCCGTGTCCTTCAAGGCATCGGACCTCAAATGGTCGAGTACGGTCTTGGTGTTGAAAAGATATATACCCATGGATGCGAAGGACAGGTCCGGCCTGCCGGGGACAGGCTTGGGCTCCTGCGGTTTTTCCTCAAACCCGACGACACGACAGTCCTTATCCACTTCGATGACCCCGAAGGCCGAGGCGCTCGCTCTCGGAACCTCGATGGCCGCGACGGTGGCATCGGCCTGCTTCTCGTTATGGAACCGGAACATTTCGGAGTAATCCATTTTATAAATATGATCGCCGGCAAGAACGAGCAGGTGGTCGGACGCGTCCTTCTCGATCATATAAATATTTTGAAAGATGGCGTCAGCCGTGCCCTGGTACCATTTGTCGCCCACACGCTGCTGGGGAGGAACCGAAATAATATATTCGTTCAATTCACCGAAGAAAAAGTTCCAGCCGAGACGGAGGTGCTTGTCCAGTGACATGGATTTGTACTGGGTCAGGACGGCGATCTTCCGTATGCCGGAGTTGATGCAGTTCGAAAGGGTGAAATCGATGATCCGGTAAATGCCCCCGAAGGGGACTGCGGGTTTTGCCCGATGCATGGTGAGGGGATGCAGCCGTTCTCCCTTGCCGCCTGCGAGGATCATTGCCAAAATTGCCATTGCGATTCCGTCCCTTCCTCTGCGCATGGTCAAACGAACCTGCCGGATTCGCCAAACGGGTCTCGCTCGACGACATCTGTGAAATTGTAGCAAGGCGTGGCCCTGCTGTCAATTATTCCGATGTTTGCTTATGGCATCTTTCGGACAAACTTGCTGTGGCAATTTTATGCTTTTTAATGTATAATTCCCGGTGGTCTAATAAATCTGGGTGGCAACCGCCCCCGTGCGCGAAAGGAGTGCTGAGATTATGAAGGAAGAACAGAAATCCGCCGGTCCTGTTGGTAAGTCTGTTGATCCTGCCGCAAAATCAGTCGATCCCGCCGCTAAAGTTTTATTGAAGAAGGCCGCAGAAAAAGGTTTCAAAACAGCGTATGATCGTGCGGAAAAGATGAAGCCCTGTCCCATCGGCCACACCGGGGCTTGCTGCAAGGCCTGCCACATGGGGCCCTGCCGCCTTACGGGCAAAGAGGAAGAAGCCGAGGGCGTATGCGGCGCAACCCTGCCGGTGGTTACCGCGAGAAATTGGGCGCGCATGGTTGCAGGCGGTACCGCGGCCCATTCGGACCATGCGCGGGACCTCGCAAACACGCTCCTAGCGGTTTCGCGAGGCGAGGCGAAGGATTTTGAGATCAAGGATGTGCGCAAGCTGAACATGGTTGCCGGATATCTGGGCATCAATGTGGAAGGCAAATCAGTGAACAAAACGGCCGAAGAGGTCGCGCTCAAGTTTATCTCACAGTTCGGTCAGCAGAACGGTGAACTGGCATGCCTGGCCCGGGCGCCGAAAAAGCGGCAGGAGATCTGGCGCAAGCTCGGCATCGCGCCGCGCGGCATCGACCGCGAGGTGGTTGAGACCATGAACCGTACGACCATGGGCGTGGACCAGGAGCCGAACAACATCATGCTTCAGGCCATGCGCACCTCCCTGACAGACGGCTGGGGAGGGTCCATGATCGGCACGGACATCTCGGACATTCTTTTCGGCACGCCGACGCCGGTAAAGACCCAGGCGGGCCTCGATATTTTTGAAAAAGACAAAGTAAACGTCGTGGTCCACGGCCATGAGCCGTCTCTTGCCGAGATGCTTGTGGTTGCCCAGGAAGCACCGGACATGATCGCGTATGCGAAATCCAAGGGCGCCAAAGGCATCAACCTCGTGGGCATGTGCTGTACGTCGAACGAAATCCTCGTCCGGCACGGCATTCACACGGCAGGCGGGTTCCTGCAGCAGGAACTGGGGCTCGTCACCGGCATGGTCGAGGCCATGGTGGTGGACGTGCAGTGCATCATGCCTGCGCTTGCGCAGCTTGCGAAGCAATTCCATACCAAGATCATAACCTCATCGTCGAAGGGCAAGATGATCGACGCCGTCCATATTCAGTTCGACGAACACCACGGACTGGATATTGCGAAGCAGATCATCCGGCTCGCCATCGACAACTACCCGAACCGCAAGCAGGAGAAGGTGTCTCCGGCGGGGACCAAACCGGCCGATGCAATCGCCGGATTCTCCGACGAATACATCGAGTACATGCAGGGGGGCAAGTACCGGGGTTCCTACCGGCCGCTCAATGACGCCATCATTTCCGGCCGTATTCGCGGCGTGGTGGGCCTCGCGGGATGCAACCACCCGAGGATCTGTCAGGACAGCCTCCATAATTTCCTTGCAATGGAGTTCATCAAGCACGACGTGCTCGTGGTCCAGACCGGTTGCTCGGCCCATGCCACGGCCAAGGCGGGCTTTATGACGCCGGAGAACGCCCTGGAGCACGCGGGTCCCGGACTTCGTGAAGTGTGCGAAGCCATCGGTATTCCGCCCATGCTGCATCTGGGCTCCTGCGTGGACAATTCGCGCATCCTTACCATTACGTCCAAAATTGCCGAAGAGGGCGGCCTCGGCGATGATATCGGCGGCCTGCCCGCGGTAGGCATCGCGCCGGAATGGATGAGCGAGAAGGCCATCGCCATCGGGACATACTTCGTCGCGTCGGGTGTGCCGTGCATCTTCGGCTCCGATTCTCCGGTCGGCGCGAGCAAGGTGCTCAAGGATATGATGGAGAACAAGTGGTGGGATACCGTAGGCGCCGGGTTCTACTTCGAGTCGGATGGGAAAAAGATCCTCGAACTGGCGCTGAAGCTCATTGACTCCGCGCGGGAGAAGTTGAAACTCAGAAAGTACGAAGCGGGCGCTTTCGGCTCGGAACGCGTGCTCATGGATATGGCGGCGCGGCGCACGACGAGCTTTGCTACACCGCACGGCGAATAACGGGAGCTTACAAACATCGTATCAAGGAGAGGCCTCAGGGCCTCTCCTTTTTTATGCCGACGCAGGCTTGCAGAGGGGGCGAACAGACCCATGGACAATAGCGAACGCGTGAACAGTATCACCCATTTGATCGGGGCATGCCTTGCTCTGGTCGGCCTGGTTGTGCTGGTCGTTCTGGCAAGCCGGCTGGGCGACCCCTGGAAGATCGTCAGCTTCAGTATTTATGGCGTTACCCTTGTCGTGTTGTACGTATTCTCAACCCTCTATCACAGTGTCAGCGGCACCTCAAAAAAGGTCTTCCAGAAAATAGACCATAGCGCAATTTATCTGCTGATTGCCGGCACCTACACCCCGTTCGCCCTTGTCACCCTGCGCGGCGTCTGGGGATGGTCTCTCTTCGGAGTGATCTGGGGTCTCGCGCTCTTCGGCATCGTCCAGGACAACCTCTTTACCCAGGGCAGGCGCATTCTCTCCGTTGTGATTTATCTACTTATGGGCTGGCTGGCGATCGTCGTTATTCGCCCGCTCGCGAATGCTCTCCCGGGCGCGGGCCTCGTCTGGCTGATTACGGGAGGGCTGTCCTATTCTATCGGCGTGGTGTTTTACGCCCTGGATAAAAGACTGCGATACGGCCACGAGATTTTTCATGTTTTCGTGCTTGCCGGAAGCGCCTGCCACTACCTTGCGGTCCTGCGCCACGTTTTGTGAGCCTACGGGCTTCTCCGCCTTCCCTTGCGGCCCGGAAAATCCCCCAAAAAACTGCTTGACAACCCCCTTTTCTCATGTATGATAGTAACTATACTTACTATCATTACTACTACTACTCCAACCAACGAGGGCACCATGGTCGCACACAAAACGTTAAAAAAATATAAAACGAACGAAATATGCAGTCGTTTTGATATTTCCCGGGCCACGCTCTTCCGCTGGGAGAGCGAAGGCATGTTGACCGGCGTTGAACGTGACTGGCGGGGTTGGAGGGTCTACAATGAAAATAATCTGCGGGACATCGAGCGGATCATGAGGAGTAAGAGCGTAGGGCGATAGGTTGTTCGGTCTGCTTGCGGAGTGATGATGATTTTTTCGAGAAAAAGTGATCCGATTGCACTCGACATCGGGTCGACCTTTATAAAACTGGTGAAGCTGAAGGGGGCCAACAGGAATTATCAGTTGGAAAAATTCGGCATGGCCCCGTTGCCTCCCGAGGCGATCGTCGAAGGCGCGGTCATGGACGCCGGCCGGGTGGTCGAAGCGATCAAGGAGCTTTTGGCCGCCCAGAAAGTATCCACTAAGGAAGCCGTGATCTCGGTCTCCGGCAGTTCAGTGATCATCAAGCGTGTGTCCGTCGCCGACATGAGCGATGAAGAACTCGCGGAATCCATCAAGTGGGAAGCGGAGCAGTATATTCCGTTCTCCATCGACGACGTGAATGTCGATTTCCAGAAACTCGGACCGGGCGCCGCTGAAGGACAGGCCGACGTGCTTCTGGTCGCGGTTAAGAAGGACAAGATCAACGATTATGTCAACCTCGTGAAAGAGGCCGGGCTTGAGCCCGTGGTTCTGGATGTGGATGCTTTTGCCCTGGCAAACATGTATGAACTCAACTATGACATGGAAACCGGCATCACGGCGCTGCTGAACATCGGCGCGTCGGTGATGAACATTAATATTCTGAAAGACGGGACCTCGATCTTCACGCGTGATATTACGGTAGGCGGCAACCGATATACCGAGGCTCTCCAGCGGGATTTCGGCCTGACCTACGAGGACGCAGAAAAAGTGAAGCGGGGTGAGGAGGCTGAAGGCGCGGACCGGGAACAGGTTGCAAGCGTCATGTCTTCGGTGACGGAAGATATCGTGGCCGAGACCCAGCGGTCCTTTGAATTTTTCCGGTCCACGACCGGCAGCGACAAAGTGTCTCGGGTCCTCGTATCAGGAGGCTGCGCGCGGATCGGAAATTTTACGACGGTTTTGTCCGAACGGCTTGAAATCCCGACAGAAGTGACGAATCCGTTCAAGAACATCAAAGTCGATCCGAAGCGCTTTGATCCCGCATTGCTGTCGTCCTCGGCACCGCTCTGCGCGGTGGCTGTTGGGCTTGCGATCAGGAGGCCTGGGGACCGATGATTAAGATAAACCTTCTCCCCTCCAAAAAGAAGCCTCCCAAGAAGGTCACCGATCTGCAAAAGCAGGTGTTTCTCTTTGTTCTGGTTTCCACACTGGTCGGGGCGGGCATCTTCTTCTTCTGGAGATATCAGGTGGACATGATCGAGGGGCTTAACCGGGAAAAGGTTGCGGCGGACGCAAAGGCCCGCGAGCAGGAGACCATGCTGAAAGAAGTTAAAAACGTTGAGGAAGAGCGAAAAAAAGTCTCGGAGAAGATAGACATCATCGAAAAGCTCAAGAAGGACCAGGCCGGTCCCGTGCGGCTCCTCGATGAGATCAGCATTGCGCTTCCGCGCGGCGTGAACATCGCGTCCTTTACGGAAAGCGGCAGTAATCTGAACCTCGAGGGGGATGCGTTCACGAACGACGATGTCGTTCGTTTTATCGATAACCTGAAGGCGTCCCGATTTTTGACTGGCGTTGTTTTGCTCGAAACCAGCCAGACAAAAAAAGAAGGCATTGATATGTACCGGTATAAACTGCAATTTGCTTATAAGGGACTGTGATGGCTTCGCCTATTTTAGATAAAATTCAGAAAATCCCCGCCAAAACCAGGGCAATAGCTTTTGGGATACTTGTCGCCGTGATCGCAGTGGTCTATATCTGGCAATCCGTGATACCGAATAATACAGCAATCGATCAACTGAGAAAGTCGATAGCGGAAATACAGGCAAAAATACGCGAAAACGACGCCAAAATTAAAAAGCTTGATGATCTCAAATCGGAAGTGAGGTCCTTACAAAAGCGACTGGTAGTGCTTACGGAGCAACTTCCCCCGGAATCCGAAGTTTCCGGACTTTTGAAACAGATACAGGGTCTTGTTAACCAGTCAGCCCTTGTCCTTAAGCTTTGGAAGCCGGATATTAAAGGCAAGGAGGGCCCGAGCGGATTGTATAAAGAAATTCCCGTGTCAATGACGCTAATCGGGGGGTACCATAATACGGCCATGTTTTTCGATCGAGTCTCCAAACTGACCCGAATCGTGAACATATCGAACATAAAAATGGGGGGCGCGAAAAGGCGTCCGGACGGCGCAATCGATATTGATATCACTTGCATTGCGACGACCTTCTCGGCTTTGGAGAAAAAAGTTGAAGCACCGAAACCAGCGAAAAAAACGCAATAATTTAATAAACAGCGTACTGCTGTTTCTGGTTCTGTGGTCTGTCGTGGGATGCTCAGGCCAAGGAAATAAGCCGACGCCGTCCGCGCCCGCTGCGGTCACAAAGATACAGCCCATAACACAAGCCACTGCCACGGTTACGGAGGCGAAAACCGAACCCGTCTACACCTACAACCCCGTGGGGAGGCGTGATCCTTTTGCCCCGCTCATTACGTTTGAAGAGAAGAAGGCTAAGGCAGGCGCCCGGCCTCCGTTGGAGCGTTATAACATACCGGAATTCAAGCTGACAGGAATTGTCTGGGGCGGTTTCGGTTATAATGCCATGCTTGAAGGGCCGGATGGAAAAGGGTATTTTGTCCGAGTGGGAACCATTATCGGCCCGAACAAGGGCGTTATAAAAAAGATAACAAAAGACGCTATGATGATTGAAGAAAAGTATAAAAATTTTTCCGGTGAAATACAACGCAAAGAGATCACCGTGGAGTTTCGGAAAAAACAGGAGGGGATACAATGAAACATACTCAACCGCTTATAGCGTGGTGGCTGATTATCCTCATCTCTTTTGCTATGACACTCCAGGGGTGTTCGGCAAAGACGCCTGGACCGCAGGGGCCCGTGGTTACGCTCACGAAGATAGAACCTCATGAGGCCGATGGCAGGACCGAAATCACGGTTGAAGGTACTGGCCCGATACTCCAATATACCTCGTTCCAGCTTACCGAACCGCTCCGACTGGTTGTGGATATTGCCGATGCCGAGGTCGGAAATTTCAAGAACAAGATCGAGATGAAGAGCGGAGCCATCACGGATATAACGCCCGCTCAAAAAGATAATATCGCCCGTCTGGAGATCGGACTTTCACAGGCCGTTGATACAAAAGTGTATCAAGCTGACGGCAAACTCATGATTGAAGTTGCAAAGCCGGGTGAAGAAGCAAAACCGGCGACAGAGACAGCCGTCCCCGCGCAGCCGCAGGAGGCCCCGATACCGGAACAGGTGGGGGCCACTGAAGTATATCCGGCCGCTACGGTTGTTTCCTCGGTTAAAGCCACTGCCGGCAAAAAGGGAGTAAGAGTAGTTATTACCGGCGATGGCGCCCTCCTGGCTAAAATATTGAAGCTCGGCGGCAATAGAATAGCGATTAACATTCCCGGGACCAAAAGCAAGGTCAGGCAGAAACTCGTTCCTGTGCGAAAGGGTGGTCTCCTTAGAGTGCGGGTCGGTCAACACACGGACAAGGTTAGCGTGGTTCTGGATCTTTCAAAGCCAATGGACTATACGGTTACGCCGGAGGGCAAGACCTTAGTCATTGTGCTCGGGCCTGCCGGTGTTCGCAAGGAAGAGAAAGCGCCGCAGGAACTGGCCGCTGCTCAGGAACCGCCGATCCCGGTGATTGGAAAAGAGACAGCAGCACCGACCGAGCCCGTGGTGGCAAGCCAGGAGACGGCAACGGCCCCTCCGGCCGAGAAAGAGATGCCGCAAGAGGCGGCGCCTGCCGTTTCTCCTTCGGTTAAAAATGAACGCCCCGCAGCTGCAAAGCCGGTCACAGGGATTGCGGCGAACGCACTTCTCGCTAACGGCAGCAGGTACTCGGGCAGAAAGATATCTCTCGATCTTCAGGATGCGGACCTGGTCAATGTCATGCGTCTTTTCGCGGAGGTCGCCAACCTGAACATCATCCTCTCCCCGGATGTAAAAGGCAAAGTTACTGTACGCATGGTAAATATTCCCTGGGACCAGGCCATGGAAATCATTCTCAAGATGAACAGCCTGGGGTTTATCCTGGATGATAACATACTCCGCATCGCCAGCGTAGGTGCACTGACAAAAGAAGCTGATGATGAGCTGAGGTCCAAAGAAGCAAAGAAGAAAGCGGAAGACCTGATAACCCGCATTATCCCGATCAATTATGCCACCGCGGCAGGTGTTGAGCCAACCATTAAGAAATCGCTTTCACCGCGCGGGGACACGGTGGTGGACGTTAGGACCAATACGCTCATTGTCAAGGACATAGCGCGGGCGGTGGACGATGTGGTTGCTCTGGTTAAGATTCTGGACAAGCCAATCGCCCAGATTATGATCGAAGCGCGCATTGTGGAAGCTTCCCTCACGTTCAGCAGGCAGCTCGGCGTGCAGTGGGGCGCTACAGGTAGCTTCGACGCTTCGCATGGCAACCCCACAGGGCTTACCTTCCCGAATTCCGTAGGCATAACGGGCGGTCCGACGATGGGAACTACACCGTCCGGCAACGGCAACTTCTTGGTAAACAATCCTGCTCCCGCCGGGGCGAGCACCGGCGGCGGGGCCATAGGATTTCAATTTGGATCGATCAGCAAGGCACTTAATCTTGATCTCGTTCTGTCTGCTCTGGAGTCCACGGGCGAAGGCAAGGTGATTTCATCGCCACGGGTTAGCGCGTTGGACAACAAGGAGGCTAAAATAGAGCAGGGTCTCTCCATTCCCTTCTCAACAACGTCTTCTTCAGGCACACAGATCCAGTTTATCGACGCCAAACTTGCACTCACCGTCACTCCGCATGCGACGCCGGATAATAGGATATTCTTGAAGATTCAGGCCACCAAGAATGCTCCGGATACATCTATTACAGGAGCATCGGGACAGCCGTCCATTCGCAAAAATGAGGCAACAACAGAAATTCTTCTTGCCGATGGCGAGACCGCAGTCATCGGCGGCATCCTCACGGTGAATCGCTCCACGAGTTATACCAAAGTGCCTTTCTTCGGCGACCTTCCTTTTGTGGGATGGCTTTTTAGTAGCAAGACCACCAAAGAAGACAAAGGCGAATTGCTTATTTTTATAACGCCGAGGATCGTGCGGCAGGAAGTGTTATAGCATTCAAGTCAAGTCGTAGAAGAGATTGTGACACGATAACGCATGGGAGCAGGTAACTGGGTACCCATATGAGGAAAGCGACTTCCTCGGAAAAGGGCGGAATGCCTGCATGGGTACTGATAATTCAAAGACTTACTGGAACGGCCGTTTGGTACTGAAGTTGCATATGACAATAAGGAGATATATCATGAAACTAACCAAAAAAAATATTCCGATTTTGCTCCTGGTATTTTTTGTCGCATCAGTATTCGTGCTAAAAGGATGCGGCAGTGAGTTGACCGGCAACGGCAGCGGGGCATGCCCGGACAGTGTAGCGCCCAGTAATGCCACAATATCCGCTCCGACGGGGCTCGGCGTCCCTTCAGCCGCTACCGGGACCTGTTACTTTCTGGCTTTCACTGTTAAAGATTCAACAGGCAAACCGATGAACGGCATTTGCGTCCAGGTATTCTCAAGCGCGAGTATCGCGGTTCAGCCGCCAAAAGAGTTGACTTGCGCGACTGCGACTGCCAGCGGGAGTTCTTCAATCCTGACGAGATCGGACGATAACGGAAACGTAATGATAGAAATGGTAACGCCGGTCACGGCTGTAGGAAATACTTTTTTTGTAGAAGCGGTATCAGGCGGAGTAACAGGCGGTCCGGTTACCACACCGGGTGCAAAATAGCGCGCGAACACAGGCTTTGGAGGCTTTTATGAGATATGCCAAGTCATTCATAATGGTTGTTTTTTTTCTTCTGCTCCTGTCGGCGGTCGGCTGTAAACCTTCGAGTATTAACAGCACAGGCCCCGGCACCGGAGTCGTTACCGGCGCCACCTCCGGTATTACCGTTTCAGCAAACCCTACCTCCATTAGCACCTTCGGCATAACATCGATAAGCGCAACCGTAAGGGACGCGGCAGGCAACCTTGTCCCGGACGGGACACTCGTTAGTTTCGTGCTTAGCACGGGAACGCTGGGGACGCTTTCCAGCCCCACCGCCACAACGACCGGCGGTGTCGCCCAGGTCACCTTTACAGCAGGCGGCAGCACCGGTACTGTAACGGCAACCGTCACCGCTGCGGGAGTTACCGGCTTCGGCTCTGCTTCAATAACGATTACCGCTTCGGCAACCTCGGCACTGAGCTTGACGGCAAGCCCGAATTCCGTTTTTGTCGGGGGGACGTCCACCATTACGGCGCATGTGGTGGACGGCAGCGGAAACCCCGTTGCGAACAACACCGTGGTTTCTTTTACCTTTCCCGTGCCCAGCGATGCGCTGAAAGCCAGCCTGACCTCCAACAGCGCCCTTACCGCGAATGGAAATGCAACCGTCACTCTTACGGCGATATCGAACGTGAATACCACTGTGCAGGTGACAGCCACTTCGGGCGCTAAAACGAGCACCATAACGATCACCATTACCGGCGGTTTGGCAGGCGGCAGCATCACTGTTGCGGCAAGCCCAACGTCGATCGTGGCGAACGGCGTTTCCACGTCGGCGCTCACCGCCACGTTACTAGACGTTTCGAACAACCCGGTGGTCGGCGCCACTGTGACGTTCACTCAGAGCGGGGGCGCATCCTTGTCGAGCGCGACCGCGGTTACCAATGCAAGTGGTATTGCCACGGTAACGCTGACCGCCGGACTGGTGCCCGCGACCGTGGCCGTCACGGCCGCAGCCCTGTCTCTCCCGCCGGCCTCCACCACGGTCTCCTTGGTCGCGGTGTCCGGCAACGGGACCATGACGGTTGTTCCGAATCCGGTGTCCATCATTACTAACGGGACCGCGGTCGTAACCGCAACTGCTACCGATACCTTTGGAGCTCCCATAGCGGGAGCGACGGTGAACTTTACCCTGAACATGGGCGTGGCCACGCTGTCCGCTCCTACGGCGGTTACCAATGGCGCCGGCGTTGCCACGGTAAACTTGACGGCAGGCAATATCCCCGCCAACAACGTCGTGATAACGGCGACGATCGCAGCGCCGTTTCTGTCCGGCACGGGAAACCTGACGATCATATCTGCTCCTCCTTCGAGCGTGACTGTAGCGGTCAACCCCACGTCCATAACGGTCCTCGGCACATCGACGATAACGGCAACGGTCATGGACGTGAACGGCAACCCGGTGCCGGATGGAACCGGGGTTACCTTCAGCACGACGCCTGCCTTGACCTTCGGCACGCTTTCAAATTCCGTGTCCTCTACCGCAAACAGCAACGGCCAGGCGACGACCACCTTCATCGCAAGCAATACAGCCGGCACGGTCACGGTCATGGCCACGGCCGGATCGGTCAGCAGCACGGTGACGCTGACCATCGTCCCTGCCGCGACGGGGAGCATTCAGTTCGTTTCGGCGACGCCGCAGGTGATCGGCATCAGGAGCTCGGGTCAGACCGAAACCTCCATCGTCAAATTTCAGGTCAAAGACATCAACGGCAATCCAGCAACAGACGGCACGGCGGTAAGTTTCAGCCTCATCGGCCCGGGCGGCGGAGAGTACGTAGGTGCGGCGGATTTGACTCCCAATTCCGCGACGGGATCCACGGTCGGTGGCTTTGCCACGGTGATACTGAGCAGCGGCACGGTGGCGGGTCCCTGCACGGTGATCGCATCCACGAGCATTAATTCCGGCAACCAGACGAATGAGACCTCGGCGCTGGACAACGTCGTTACGACGATTCCCGTAGCGTCTACCGCGGGCTTTCCGGTTTCGGGCAGGATCAAGATCGACAGCGAGCTTATTGATTACACCGGCACCACCGGAGCGAGTTTTACGGGCTGCACCAGGGGAACGGTCGGAACGAGCGCCGCGGCCCATCTCAGCAATGCGCAGGTATTCGGCCAAAACACGATTTCGTCCTCTGCCACGCAGGTTTCCATCGGCGGCGGAGTGCCCTCGGCAAGTCACTGGAACCTGGCCACGAGCAAATTCAATCTGCAGGGGCTCAAATTCTCGGGCCTGGACGCTACCATAAGCGCTTATATTGCGGACCGGTTCGGTAATTACAATATTTTAACAGGCACCGCTCTTTCCTTCTACACCGAAGGAGGCGCAATCGACACGCAGGGGATAACCGACTCCGCAGGGTTCACGTCGGTTGTGTTCAGAACACAGATACCGAACCCCTTGGACGTGAAAAATACAACGACCGGCGATTTGGATAATGCAGACTTCTCCCCATATTTTGTAGGAAACGAGCCGTGGTATCCCTCGGGTACCTTAAACGCCAATCCCCGGGACGGCTGGGTAACGGTGCTTGCAACAACACTCGGAGAAGAGGCGTTTCTTGACGAGAATGGAAACGGCATGTTTACCCGTTCGTACGCCGTGTCGAACTGCCCGCCGGGCTATACTTGCGAATGCGACGGCGGCACGCCGAATGCTTATGTGGGCTGCGTTACGAGCCAGCAGAATGGTGCGGCGATCAGTGCATCGATCTGCGCTAATGCTACTACGTCCTGTTTCACCGCCTTTGGCGGCGGGCCTACCAGCAAGCGGTCCGAAGGGTTTCTGGACCAGGGTGAGCCTTTTTACGACAAGAACGACAACGGAAAGAGAGATGATGGCTCGGTGTCTGGTTACCCCTTCGAGGAGTTTATAGACGGCAATGGAAATTTCTCCTATGACGGTCCAAACGGTATCTGGGACGGGCCTGACTGCCAGACCACCGGCTGCCAGAAGAGCAAAATGATTTGGAAAGATATCAGGCTGGTATTCACCGGAGATGCTGTCTTTTATCCGAGACAGGATCTGAATAACTGCTATGATACGGGAAATGGGTGCACTGGTACATTTGCCTTGGGGGATTTTACGGTAGCTCCCGCATCCATAACGAAAGGCACGACGGGTTCCTTTAGCGTTATCGTAGGAGATCAAAACCTGAACCGTCTTGCGCCCGGGACTAGGATAGTTGCCAGCGCATCTGAAGGAGCACTTACCGGCATTAGCTCCGTTACGCTTGCGGACGGGTTGTCCAGGGGACCTACGGTTTTGAATTTCGGTGTCCAGATTGATGTGGCTTCTCAAAAGAGTTCCACAACGGTAACGGTAACTGTTACCACGCCGGACACTATCGTGACTCCGACTGCTCTTGTCGTGCCTTTGATTTAGCAGCAGGACGTTTCCGATTGCTTTGACCAATGCAATTGCTTTCGCACAGATTTCGTAAAATGCGCCCTTTTCGGGCGCATTTTTTTTAAAAAAAAGGTTTGTTTGACACCGCAGCCCATGTCTGTTACCCTATTCACAGAATGAATCGTTTGACCCAGTCCATACTGGAACTCTTGACTCCCCGGCGGCTTTTTGCGAAAATGTCGATTGCCGGCAAAATGCTTATGGGGTACCTGACGCTGGTTTTGTTTTCCCTGGTCGTAGTTGCCTACGTGCTCGCGACCCTGTACCGTCTGAACAACCTGAACAACGAAATCATAAAAGTTGATATCCCGGTTCAGCAGGCCGCGGACGGGATGCTCGACGCGCTCGCGGTTCAGGATGCCTATGAGAAGCGCTATCTCATCCTGGAAGAGA
>JBGPUS010000004.1:0-30626 GCA_041491325.1 Nitrospirota bacterium
CCTTGCCGGGTTCCCCGAGATGAAGGTCAACTATAACGCGTGTCTGGGGCAGAGCAAGTCCCTCTCCGATGCCATACTCGCCATTCGCTGCGAACGCTGCACCGTGGTTGTGGGCCGAAGCCACAAGTCCAAGGCCGAGGAGTTTCTCTTCGGAAGCACGTCGAGCAGGCTGGTCCATCAGGCAAAGAACCGCGCGGTATGGGTAGTGGAATAACAGCGGCGGTGCTGAAGAGGCGCGCTGGTTGCGAGCTGTAGAAATTCTATTGTAGAGACGGAGGAGAGAAAGAATGGCTGTAGAATGGACCCCGGACCTGGCGACAGGGGTGAGCGCAATCGACGAGCAGCACAAGGAATTGTTCCGGCGCATAGACCACTTGCTCGAGGCCTGGAAGCAGGGGGAAGCCGGGATTGAGGTTGATAGAGTCATCCGGTTCCTGAACGATTATGTGGTGGAGCATTTCGGCAACGAAGAACAATTCATGACGCAGTTTGCGTACGGCAGCGCCTCGGCGCACAAGGCCCAGCACGAGTTGTTTGTTGCCACGTTCGTGAAACTGAAAAACCGCTATATGGCCGAAGGGCCGACGCCGGACCTGCTCGAAGACACCAATCAGCTTCTCGTGGACTGGCTGAAAAATCATATTAAATACGCGGACAAGGCGCTGGGTCTGTATCTGAAGATGAAGATGTAGTGTCGGCGTTGGAGGTCCATCCCGTGGGGAAAATAAAAATCCGTCCGGCAGTGCTGCTTCTCGCGTTTATGTTGCTGACCGCAGGCTGCGCGTCCGGCGGCCAACTCCATGACTTCACGAGCGACGGATGCAGCCTGTTTCCCGACGGGGACCTCAAGGACCGAACCCTGTGGTGCGATTGCTGCTTTTCCCATGACCTTTCCTATTGGCGCGGAGGCGCCAAGGGGGAGCGCATGCGCGCCGACGAGTTACTTCGGTCGTGCGTCCGCGAGCGCACCGGCAGCAAAGCACTGGCGGAGCTGATGTTCGAAGGGGTCCGGGCCGGAGGACATCCGGTGTTTCCCACGTGGTATCGCTGGGGATATGGCTGGGGGTACGGCAGAGGGTATGCGCCGCTTACAGACCAGGAGCAACAGCAGGTCCAACAGAAACTCGACGCCTATTTTGCAAAGCATCCATCCGGTTATTGCGCTGAAAAGACGGGAGTGAAGTGAGGAACTGTCGCGGGAACGAGTAAGCGGCTGTCCGTCCGACGTTTACGTTGTCGTGGTCAAATGAGGCCAGCCGGAGCGATTACCGTGTTCACTTTAGACCCGAAAGGCCCTTTGCCAGGTCCGGCATTTTCGACAGAACATCTTCCTCCTGGCCTTCTCTGAACCTGGCGGAGGTGAGTCCCAGGGTCTCAAAGGTCCGCACATCGATTCGTTTCGCCTGGAGCACATAGGTTTTACCGAACAGTCCCAGGCTTCCTGTCACGACCTGGTTTGCGGCCAGTCCTTTTCCCGTTTCGACCGCCTGCTTTTCATCGATCAATCCTGTCTGCTGCAAGGCCATTTCCTGCAGGACCTGCTGGAGGTTTTCGCGGTTGACTAAGGTATACTGCTTGAGGCGGAAGAGTTCCTCCCTGAGGGCCTCGGTCAGAATCAGCGCAGCCGGCTTATATTGTTCCTGTGCCGCGAGATCATACACCACGAGTCTTTTTCTGCCGCTGACCGCGGTCTCCTCGGTAAGCACGTTCTCCGCGTCAAAATTTTTTACCCAGTCGCGTTTCGCAGCTGCGTTTACGGCCTGTTCAGGTTCTTTCGCGGGTTCCGGGAGGCCGACTGTCTTTTGCGCCGAGTCGGCTGCCGGTTTCGGTTCTTGCACATCAGGCGGCGTTTGCGGTACCGCCGGTTTTCGCTTACCAGCGGCCTGCGAAGACGTTGAAACGGTCGGCTCCGGTTCCTTGACGGGCGCCGGGCCTGCCGCCACGGTCTCTTTCCGCGCCGCGACGCGCCCGCTCTTTCTTATAGCCGTGGCAAGGAGGTCTTCCTTTGCGTCTCGGAAAATATCACGGTACGAGGCAAGCATGATATTTTTCATTAACGCGGAGTTGTTTCCCCTTATTCTGGTGAAGCTGTACTGCACTCCGAATTTTTTGCCCGTCTCCACATTGATCAGCATGTTGAGGAAGTACTGGGTGTTCAAGATGCCATTGGTGCCGCGTTCCAGGACCATCACATAGTCTGCGTGGAGCGCACTGCCGATTTCCCGGGCCAGCGCCCAATCGTTCCGTTCCATTCGGGAGATCCAAGGGCGTTGATCGCCCAACACTGCCTGTTCGTCCTTCTTGTCTACAAGCTCATAGATGCCGGTTTCCGCCAGATAGTTTTTAATCAAGCGGATCTGGTTCGCCTCGAATTTTTCTTGAGGCCCCCACTTGCCCCTTCCTTCGTAGACGGAGGTGTGCGGCTGCACGTAGACCCGCAGCTTGTTCGTGGGCGGCGCGGAAGGGATCGTATTTAACCGAACCGGGATTTCCGCACACGCGGACAGAAACAAGACACTGAAAAGGGCCGCGCGAAATGTAATTCCGGCTGAAAGAGGACGGCTCATGCTCTACTACCCCCAGAATATGACGTACTTTATCTTACCATGGCCATTCAGGGATTTCCAGCAGCAGATCGAGGAGGGGTTTGGGGTGAGTTGCCAGGGCGCTGAAGAGTCAAAAACGGAGAATGAAAGCCATTGGCGCAGGATTTACACGCGCGGCCTCATTTGGTCCTTGATTGATGCGCCCGGAACCGGCGGAACGCAAAAAAAACCGGATAATAACAGGCGAGAACCGCGATTTATACCCGTATAAAAATATTTTTTAATTTATTTGACAACACAACATCTTGTGGCTATAATAACCTCGATCCACAAAATAGAGTAGTATTCTGGTCTGCCCGGAAACCAACAATCAAATTATCAATTATACGTGAACAGCCTGGGGGCTATTTTTTCCCGTTTAAATCATAATTCTCATGGCGTTTCGGAGGAGGGTATTTTTATGAAGAGCTCGGCATCTGTGTCTGCAACTGCATCCGGCAAGGGGCTTAACCTGTCTGAGAACTGTCTCAAGGTCCTCGAAAAACGGTACCTTAAGCGGGACGAGGAGGGGACCGTTACTGAAACAGCAGTAGACATGTTCACGCGCGTGGCGCGGACCATCGCCGGCGCGGACAAGGCCTACGGAAAGTCCGATGCCGAGGTGGAACGGACCGCGACCGAATTTTACCGGCTCATGACCTCCCTCGAATTTTTGCCCAACAGCCCCACGCTCATGAACGCGGGGCGCGAACTCGGCCAGCTTTCGGCCTGTTTCGTGCTCCCCGTCGGAGATTCCATGGACGAGATCTTTGAGTCCGTGAAGCACGCGGCGCTCATCCACAAGTCCGGCGGCGGCACGGGCTTCTCTTTCTCGCGCATCCGGCCCAGGAACGACGTGGTGAAGTCCACGAAGGGCGTTTCTTCAGGCCCCATCTCGTTCATGACCGTGTTCGATGCGGCCACCGAAACGGTGAAGCAGGGCGGCACGCGGCGCGGCGCGAACATGGGCATCCTCCAGGTAGACCATCCGGACATCCTCGACTTCATCACCTGCAAGCAGCAGAATGACCGGTTGAACAACTTCAATATCTCCGTAGCCATGACCGACCCTTTCATGGAAGCGGTGGAAAAAGACGGCGAGTACGACCTGGTTTCGCCGCGCAGCAAAAAAGTGGTCAAGAGGCTCAAGGCGGGGAAGGTCTTCGAGACCATCGTGAAGATGGCCTGGAGGAACGGCGATCCGGGCATCATTTTCCTCGACCGGATCAATCAGTACAACCCCACGCCGCACGTCGGCATGGTTGAGTCCACGAACCCCTGCGGCGAGCAGCCGCTTCTTCCTTACGAGTCCTGCAACCTGGGTTCGATCAACCTGGCGAACATGCTTACGCCGCAAGGCAAGGCGGTGGACTACGACAAGCTCCGTCATACGGTGCGGCAGGCAGTGCACTTTCTCGACAACGTGATCGATGCCAACCGCTATCCGCTCGAAAAAATATCCGAGATGACCCGGGCCAACCGCAAGATCGGCTTGGGCATCATGGGCTTCGCGGACCTGCTGCTCGAAATGGGCGTTCCCTACAGCTCCGACAAGGCGGTTGAGCTCGGAGAAACGGTCATGAAGTTCATCACCGATGAAGGCCGGAAGATGAGCGAGGAGCTTGCCGTAGCGCGCGGCGCTTTCCCCAATTTTAAAGGGAGCATCTACGATAAGCCCGGCATGGCCCCGGTGCGAAACGCCACGGTAACGACGATCGCGCCGACGGGCACGTTGTCCATTATCGCCGGCTGCTCCAGCGGCATCGAACCGCTTTTTGCGCTGACCTTCGTTCGGAAGGTCATGGACGGCGCCGAACTCGTCGAGGTGAACCCCGCGTTCGAGAAAACGGCCAAGGCCCGGGGCTTCCATTCCGGCGCCCTGATGAAGGAGATCGCCGAGCACGGCGGATGCACCGGCATCCAAACGGTGCCCGAGGACGTGCAGCGCGTGTTCGTGACGGCGCACGATATTACGCCGGAATGGCACATCCGCATGCAGGCCGCGTTCCAGAAGTATACCGATAATGCCGTGTCCAAGACCGTGAACTTCCCGCACAGCGCCACCCAGGACGACGTGCGGAATGTATACCAGATGGCATACAAGCTCGGATGTAAAGGAGTGACCATCTATCGCGACGGGTCGCGCGATGAGCAAGTCCTGCATACCGGGGCCACGGACAAGGCGCGCAAAGCGGCAGCCCACGCAGTCACGGTGGCCTCGGCGTCACCCGAACTGGCCGAGGAGAAGAAGCCGCGCCATCGCCCGCCCTTTACCCAGGGTGTTACCCAGAAGATTCCCACGGGCTGCGGCAATCTCTATATCACGATCAACGAGAACGAGGAAGGCATCTGCGAGGTATTTTCAACGATGGGTAAGTCCGGCGGATGCGCCGCGAGCCAGTCGGAAGCCGTCAGCCGCATGGTCTCCCTTGCGCTTCGTTCAGGCGTGTCCATAGACTCCATCATCAAACAGGTAAAAGGCATTCGGTGCCCATCCCCGGCCTGGGGCGAGGGAGGCTCCATCCTGTCCTGCCCCGACGCGGTCGGGCGGGCGCTCGAACGCTATCATAAAGACGGCATGGGGCGTCCTCAGCAGCATCATAAGCCGAAGCTCGCCGGTGCTCAACCTACGGTCGGCTATGCTTCGTCGGACTGCGCCGTAGGAGGAAGTAAAAACCACCTCGGCCTTTGCCCCGAGTGCCCGGATTGCGGCGGGTTGCTCGAATTCGGCGAGGGCTGCGCTTTCTGCAGAGGTTGCGGGTTCTCCAAGTGCGGATGAAATAATCCGTGGTTTTAAATTCCGCTTTATGGTTTTAAGATGTTGTATTTAAAGGAGATTGCATGACTATCGATGAAGTTATCATGGAGCTCTACCGTTTGGCCGAAACCAAGAACTGGGACGGGAAAGTTTCGGACGAGGCACTGTCCGCGGCGATCGAGGGGATGGAGCAGATCTGGGAACTGAGACAAGCGGACAAAAGAAGAAACGCCATGATCAACGCGAACAAAAAGCAGCCGCGTATTTGGTGTTAGGCGAAATA
This sequence comes from Nitrospirota bacterium, assembly GCA_041491325.1. Taxonomy (GTDB): domain Bacteria; phylum Nitrospirota; class UBA9217; order UBA9217; family UBA9217; genus JBAZLV01. Next base: position 5,627 of record JBGPUS010000004.1, read on the forward strand.
TGCATAAAAAACTTGACATTTAATTGATATAATTCTACATTAACGATGTATTGAAGATTACCACCGTGCCTGCAAATATTCATCAGCCCGTGTCAGCACGGGTTATCAGCTTATCAAGGAGGGCGTGAGTATGGCAATCGACAAGGTTATGCAGTATGAGTGCAGGGTTTGCGGCAGAAAGATCGATGTTTCGAGGACCGGCGATGTGTATGAGGAGCCGGTGTATTGCTGCGGCATAGAGTCGGCCGAGACAAACGTGCAGGTGAAAACAAAGGCGCCTGCGGTCGCGAAGAAGAAGGCAGCGAAGAAGGCCGCGAAAAAGAAAGCTACGAAAAAAGCAGCCAAAAAGGCAGTGAAGAAAGCAGTCGTGAAGAAAAAAGCCGCGAAGAAGAAAGTGACCAAGAAGAAGGCAGCGAAAAAGAAAGTCGTAAAAAAGAAGGCAGCGAAGAGAAAAAGGTAACAACCGCGGTACGTGCATTTACTCCATTCATCTTAAAAGGGCTTCCGGAACCGATATTCCGGAAGCCCTTTCTATTTTCGCGGTCCCGTCATAAAATTGTTGACTTGCCGGGCTTACGGCTTTAGGATTTTACCCATGCGGGAAAAGGACCGATTGGAACACCACATCCGCCGGCTTATTGGCCGGGCTATCGGAGATTTTGGGCTGATCCGGCACGGCGACCGGGTCCTTGTGGCGCTGTCCGGCGGCAAGGACAGCTGGACGCTGCTCCATATGCTGGACAGTCTTCGGCGGCGCGCGCCGGTCGCGTTCTCGCTCGTTGCCGTCACTATCCACCCGGGTTTCCCCGGGTTTCAAACCGCCCCCCTGGAAGCGTATCTTCAGCGCCGAACCTTTGAGTACCGGATCGTGCCGGAACCGATCCATCGGATCATGCTCGAAAAAATTACGGACGGTGAAACCCCTTGCTCGCTCTGCTCGCGGATTCGCCGGGGCGTACTGTACACTCAGGCGCAAGAGCTTGGATGCACGAAGATCGCCCTCGGACACCACCGCGAGGATTTCATCGAGACGCTGCTGCTCAATCAATTCTACAACGGGAAAATCAAGGCCATGGCCCCGCTTCTAAACGCCGACGACGGCCGGAATGTGGTGGTCCGTCCGCTCGTATATGTGCCCGAGGACGACATCATCCGGTTTGTTTCCGCAGCCGGGTTTCCGGTCATGAACTGCGTTTGTCCGGCCTGCGGTACCCGAGATATGAAGCGGGTAAAGATCAAAAAACTACTCGCGGATCTGGAGCAGGAACAACCGGGGATCAAGGCAAGCCTGCTTGCTTCGCTCGGGGCAGTGGACACTCGGCACCTGCTGAAAAAGCGGCAGGATGAGGTTTGTAATTTCCCTGGCATGACGGCTGAGCTAAGATCTAAAAAACGCATTTGACACGGATCAAATCGGATAAGAGTCGGATAACAGCGGATTCTTCCTTAGATTAAGTAGTTTCCAATAGGAGAAGGCTTAGCCTTAGAATTTATCCGCTTTTATCATATGTGAATCCCGCTTTTTCCGTGTCCAAATGATTTTTCTAGGATGAATGGAAGCATGATCGAGTCTCCCCGTCCTTCAATACATTTGACTTTGTAGGCGCGCGTGGCATATAATCACACTATAATCAGCGGTTTGCGGTGATTGGAGGATATATGGCGGGTGCTAAAAAAATGGGTGATATGCTGAAAGAGGCCGGGCTTATCGATGATTTTCAGCTCCAATCGGCCCTGTCGCACCAGCGGAACTGGGGAGGCAAACTGGGGTCCATCCTTATCGAGCTGGAACTTGTCAGGGAGGAGGACATCGCCAGGGTGATGTCCGATTTCCTGCGTATTCCTCATATCGATCTCTTCGAACCGGAAATCCCCGAGGCTGTTACCAAAACGGTCAAAGCGGAGATAGCAAAAAAATATCACGTCATACCGGTCAAGAAAGAAGGTGGGGCGCTGGTGCTCGCTATGTTCGACCCGCTCGACATCGAGGCCATGGACGAGATCAGGTTTATCACCGGGCTGAACATAAAGCCTTCCCTTGCCATGGAGTCCGAGATCAAAGACGCCATCAGGAAATATTATGACCACGAGGACGTCGTGCGCACGCACGCCAAAAAGCTGTTTCACCAGTCGACGGAGTCGGCCGGGAAGATGGAACTTCTGCGCGGAAGCGACTTGCTGACGCCAAAGGGGCCGGGGTACGATCCGGAGTCTCCGGTCCTGTCCAGGGAAGAAGCGGCGAAACAGTCCCTGGCGGACGACGCCAAGATACGGCTTGATGCTCTGGTCAGCGTGTTGATTGAAAAAAAACTTATCACGCGCGAAGAACTTACGAGCATGATCTATCAAAAAAAGATGGGGCTGTAAGGAGATTCGGATTTTCCCCGATAGAAACATTCGAGGGTAAACTCCATGCGGATTGCGGAATAGGGCGCATCAAGAGTTCTATAAAAAAATGAAAGTTTTTTGACATTACGGAAAGAGGCATATTATATGAAAAGACAACTGGTATCGGTTCTCATAATCAGCATGGTTGCATTTACCGGCATTGTTTCGGCCCAGGACAACAAGGGGCCGAAGATCGAAGTCAAAGAGCTGCAGCATGATTTCGGAAAAGTCGCGGAGGGGACCGTGGCGAGTCATATTTTCGAGATTCGCAATGCAGGGAACGAGACGTTGATCATCGAGCGGATCGTGCCCTCCTGAGGCTGCACCGCGGCGGTGGTCAGTTCGGACCACCTGGAACCCGGGGCTACCGGACAGATAAAGGCAGCAGTGGACACAACGGGAAGGAGCGGGCCTCTTGTAAAGCACATCAGCGTCTATTCGAATGACCGCTCAAACCCCGTGCTCACCCTGGTCTTGAGCATGGATGTCGTTCGAAAATAGTATGATTTCGCCCGCTTTAGGCCCCGAAGCAGCCTCGTTCGGGGCTGTACTATTTTCTTGACTTCCTTCGGCGGCATATGTTACTGTCTATGGGTTTCGGCTTGAAAGACGAAAAGAAAGGCAAGTATACCTTGAAGCAGCACAGACACCCGCAATACCCCAGCGACACGCCAACCCCGGGCATAGGTCCCGTCCCTGCGGGACTTTAATTTTCGTCGTCAGAACAACTATTTAAGATCGAAAATATATCTACAAGGGCCTGGTAGGGCTCATTATGTTCAAAATACCGACGGACTGATCGTCTATTATTATTTGGAGGATATACCGATGCAGAAAAAATATTTATTGGCCCCCGGCCCGACCCCTGTTCCGCCCGAAGCGCTTTTGGCCATGGCCATGCCGATGATTCACCACCGCGCCCCGGATTTTCTTCCGGTGCTCGAAGCCGCCAAGAAGGGGTTGCAGTGGCTCTACCAGACCAAGAACGACGTGCTGATCCTGTGCTCCACCGGCACCGGCGGCATGGTCGGATCGGTGAACAATTTCCTGAACCCCGGCGATGACGTGCTGGTGATCAACGGCGGAAAGTTCGGTGAACGCTGGACCAAGATCTGCCAAGCCTACGGCATGAAGGTGGAGGAACTGATCGTTGAATGGGGCTATGCGGTAAAGCCCGAGCAGGTTGAAGCGTCCCTCAAAAAGAACCCGAAAATCAAGGCCGTATTCGTCCAGGCGAACGAGACCTCGACGGGTGTATATCACGACGTAAAATCCCTTGCGGCGGTGGTGAAAAAAACCGACGCGCTTTTTGTCGTTGATGCAATCTCAGCGCTCGTTGCGCATGACATCAGGGCCGACGAGTGGGGGATCGACGTGATGATCGGCGGCTCGCAAAAAGGCGTGATGTTGCCGCCGGGCCTGGCGTTTGTGTCCGTGAGCGACAAGGCTTGGAAAATGGCCGACACGGCCAAGACCCCGAAATTCTATTTCAACTTCAAGAAAGAGCGGGAGAACCTGGCGAAGAACCAGACGAATTTCACCTCGGCGGTCACGCTTATCATCGGGCTCAACGCAAGCATCAAGATGCTTCAGGAAGAAGGGCTTCAGAACGTGTTTGCGCGCCACGAACGGCTTGCCAAGGCGACCCGCGCCGGGGCCGGCGCGATTGGTCTCAAGCTGTTTCCCAAGGAAAACCCGAGCAATGCGCTCACCGCGATCGAAGCGCCCGCGGGCATCGACGGCCAGGCGATCTATAAAGACCTTCGGGTGAAGTACGGCATCACGGGCGCCGGCGGACAGGACAATCTCAAAGGCAAGATCTTCCGCATCGCGCACCTGGGGTATGCGGATACGTTCGATGTGATCACGGCCGTAGCCGGCATCGAGATGGTATTGAAGGGCCTGGGGCACCCGGTGAAGCTCGGTACGGGCGTGGGCGCGGCGCAAGAGATCCTGATGAAATAACAACACGAAGGTAAGAGGTTAAGACGGTACGATGGTAGGAAGCTTTACTCCTAACCTCTTACCTTCCCACCTTCCTTCCTTCTTTTGGTTCAGATAACGGAGGCTTCATGAAGGTCTTAATCAGCGACAACCTCTCGCCCATCGGGGTGGAGATTCTTAAAAAAGCGGGGCTCGAGGTGGACGCCCGGAGCAAGACGCCGGTGGAGGAAATCGAGAAGATCATCGGCGAATACGACGCGCTGATCATCCGCTCGGCCACCAAGGTCACGAAGGAACTTCTGGACAAGGCCGTGAGGCTCAAAGTGGTGGGCCGCGCCGGAAGCGGTCTCGACAACGTAGACGTCCCCGCGGCCACGAAAAAGGGCGTTGCGGTCATGAACACACCCGGTGGAAACACCGTGACCACGGCCGAACATACCATCGGCATGATCTTCGCCTGCGCGCGTCTGATCCCGCAGGCCTATGCATCCATGAAGGCGGGCAAGTGGGAAAAGAAAAAATTCGAGGGAATTGAACTCTACGACAAGACCCTGGGCGTCATCGGCATGGGCGCTATCGGGGGCGTGGTCGCGAGCCGCTGCGCAGGGCTCGGGATGAGAGTGGTGGCCTACGATCCGTTCATCTCCGTTGAGAAGGCCAGGAACCTCGGCATCGAGCTGGTGGAACTGCCGGAGCTCTACAAGCGTTCCGACTTTATCACCGTGCATACGCCGAAGACGAAAGAGACGGCGAACCTGATCAACAAGGACACCATTGCGCAGATGAAGGACGGCGTTCGCATCATCAACTGCGCGCGTGGCGGCATCATCGTCGAGCAGGATCTGTACGAGGCGCTCAAGAGCGGCAAGGTCGGGGGCGCGGCCTTTGACGTGTTCGAAAAAGAACCGCCGGAAAACCACCCGCTGCTCACGCTCGACAACTTCATCGCAACGCCGCACCTCGGCGCGTCCACCCGGGAAGCGCAGGAGAACGTGGCCGTGGCCGTGGCCGAGCAGATCGTGGACTACCTTATCGCGGGGACCGTGCGAAACGCGGTGAACGTGCCCTCCGTTCCCGCGGACCAGTTGCCGACGCTCTCTCCGTATATCAATCTCGCCGAGCGCATGGGGCTGTTCCAGGCGCAGCTCTGCGAGGGCCCCCTTACCAAGGTACAGGTGGAATACAGCGGCGAGGTGGCAAACCTCAAGCTTGAGCCCATGACCCTGGCGGCGCTCAAGGGGCTGCTTTCTCCCACGCTGCAAGAGAACGTAAACTACGTCAATGCTCCGCTTATCGCCAAGGACCGCGGCATCGAGGTCAAGGTTTCCACGTCCGCCGACACAACGGAATATACCAGCCTCATCACGATCAGGGTCAAAGCGGGCTCGAAGGACTTGTCCATATCGGGAACCCTGAACAGCAAAAAGGAGCCGCGCATCATCCAGGTGGACAACTTCCCCATGGAGACGGTGCCCGAAGGGGACATGCTCGTGCTGACGAACAATGACAAACCCGGCGTGATCGGCGGGATCGGGACGCTCCTGGGTCAGAACGGTATCAACATCGCGCGCATGCAGTTTGGGCGCGAAAATCAGGGCGGACTGGCCATGTCCATCGTGAGCATCGACAGCCAGGTGTCCGACGAGCTTATGGCCAAGGTCAAAAAATTGCCGAACGTTTTGTCGGTAAAACAAATCAGAATATAACGTTCCGGAGTCGCGGGTGAAGCCCCGGCGCGGCCGGGACTGCTTCAAGGAGAACCAATGCCAGTATTAATCGTCGTCGGCGCCCAGTGGGGCGATGAAGGAAAAGGAAAGATCATTGACCTGCTGACGGAGCGCGCGGATATCGTTGCGCGCTACCAGGGCGGCCACAATGCCGGCCATACTGTCGTTGTCGGGAAGGACGAGTTCATCCTCCACCTGATTCCCTCGGGGGTCCTGCACAAGGGAAAAACGTGCATTATCGGAAACGGGGTCGTTGTGGACCCGGCGGCCCTACTCGAGGAAATGGACGGCTTGAAAAAACGGAAGATACGGTTCGGCGATAATCTGCTCATCAGCAAAAACGCCCACCTGATCATGCCGTACCACCGGGCGCTGGACATCGCAAGCGAAAACCATAAAGGCAGCAAGAAGATCGGCACCACGGGCCGCGGCATCGGTCCGGCATACGCCGACAAGATCAACAGGAAGGGCATCCGATTGGCCGATCTTGCCGAGCCCGCGGTGTTCCGCGAGAAGCTCGTGTGCAACGCCGGGGAGGCGAATTTTCTGCTCGAGCGTTTTTATAAGGCCAAGCCGGTCGATCCGGACCAGGTCTATGAGGAGTACCTTTCCTACGGAAAGCAGCTCCAAAAATACCAAAGCGACACCATGCTTTTCTTGAACGAAGCGATTCGCAAGAACAAGAAGGTCCTCGCGGAAGGCGCGCAGGGGACCCATTTGGACGTGGACCATGGGACCTATCCCTTCGTGACGTCGTCGAGCCCGTCAGCAGGCGGCGCCTGCACCGGACTCGGCATCGGACCGAACGCCGTTACCGAGGTGGTGGGCATCGTCAAGGCATATACGACTCGCGTGGGCAGCGGTCCGTTTCCGACTGAGCAGGAAAACAAGCTCGGCGAACTGCTTCGCAGCGTGGGCAAGGAATACGGCGCCACGACAGGCAGGCCGCGCCGCTGCGGCTGGGCCGATACGCTCGTTATACGCCATTCGGCCCGGGTGAACGGCATGACCAGCGCCGCCATCACCAAGCTGGACGTGCTCGATTCGCTCGACGAAATCAAAATCTGCGTAGGGTATAAATACAAAGGGAAATTGTATGAGGATATGCCGTGCGAGCTTTCCGTGCTTGAGAAGGGCACGCCTCAATATGTAACCATGCCGGGTTGGAAGAAAACAACCGTCGGCATCAGGGATTACGACGATCTTCCCAAAAAAGCCCGGTCCTATGTGGAAAGACTCTGCAAACTCTGCGGCGTCAAACCCACCATAATCTCGACCGGCGCGCGCAGGGATGAAACCATCATTCTTGAGCAGCCGTTCAAGAAGGCGGCCGCGAAGAAATAAAGCTCACATTGTCGGCAGCCTGTAGTAGATTCTATTTGCAAAACGTAGATAACTCTGATATTATACGCGTCTTCGTTGCGTGGAGAGCGGGCCGGTAGCTCAGTTGGTAGAGCACCGCCCTTTTAAGGCGGGTGTCCTGGGTTCGAATCCCAGCCGGCTCACCATTTAACTACAGTCTCTGGTTTGGAGTCTCACGTTATGGCATGTAACGCGAGACTTGAGACCATAAACTGTAAACTGCTTTTATCTGTCCCCATCGTCTAGCCCGGCCTAGGACACCGCCCTTTCACGGCGATAACGGGGGTTCGAATCCCCCTGGGGACGCCAATTATTATCAAGGGGTTGCTAACATGCAGCCCCTTCTTCTTTTGCCCCCTGTTATAAACTAAACTACTGTTATCTCCTCCTCATTGTATCTACCACATCAGTATTTCTCCCTGCGATTATATGCGTGTATCGCGTTGACATCCTGATGTCCTGCCCGAGCAGCCAGGCCATGGCATAAAGATCCGCGCCAGGTTAATCTTTGGCCGGGGCTCCCAATATAAACGGCAAACTAATCGGCCATAAGTGAGGTAGAAATGACTGCTTAAATAATCAGATGACCCCTCTAATGCCCGAAGGGGCCGACGATTTGCAAGGGGGAGTTTTTCCGGCGGTTGCCGGAGGAATTCCGGATCGTGAAGGACCCGCAAACCGGGAGAGAACGCAGGGTTGCTCCAGGCGAACTGCGCGGCGAAGCGGTCAAGGTCGAATACCACGTCCCGCCTGAATGCGGTTCTCTGGAGGGCTTGCTCGATCGCTTCGCGGAATTTTATGCGCTGGACCAGCACCACGGCGCAACAAGGCTTGTTGCTCTGGCGGCAGCCCACCATCGGCTCATGTGGATGCATCCTTTTCTCGACGGCAACGGCCGCGTGGCGCGTCTCTTCACGGAAGCATATTTTCAGAGGATTCCCGTTCTTGGTTTCGGCCTTTGGTCGGTGAGCCGGGGCTTTGCCCGCCGAAACGCGGATTATAAAGCGGCGCTGAGCTGGGCGGACGCTCCCCGCCGGAACGACCTTGACGGCAGAGGGAACCTGTCGAAGGAAGGGCTGATACAATTTTGCCGGTTCTTTCTTGAGCTCTGCCTTGACCAGGTGGACTACATGGGCAACATGCTGCGGTTGGAAGAACTTGTTCCGCGGATCAGAAACTATGTCGATCTGCGCGACAGGGGCATGATCCCCGGCCCATCGGGCAAAAAAGAACCACTCCGGTCCGAAGCGTTCCGGATGCTGCAGGAAGTCCTGGTGCACGGTGTGTCAACCCGGGGGGAGATCATCCGGGCGTCGGGGCTGAAAGAGCGCACGGGAAGAAATCTCTTGGGGCTGCTGCTTGCGGAAGGATTGCTGGTTTCGGATACGCCAAAGGGAGAGGTCAAATTGGGGTTTCCCATCCATGCAGCGGGATGGTTTTTCCCGGAGTTGTATCCGACACAGGCAGGATAGATGAAGATCTGAGGGCTGAACAAGAGTGTAAACCGGGAAAGCACGCCATTCGAGTATTCGCCCAGCCTAGATTGCCCGTGTCCGCCATCGAAGTGTTTGCCGATACCATTAGGTCAGCGATTCCTTCAAAAATACTTTTTGCCTCGTCTTCTGTCAGCCTTCCAACGTCTATCTGTGCCATTTCGCGTAACCAACTCATTCCTTTTCAAAAGACGTTCGTCTGCTGAACGGGTCGTTGCAAGCTACCTACCACGTCCATGGTATTGGGCATTCTGCCCGTGCAACAAGGCATATTGCCTGCACATAAAAGCTGTAATCGTACTAAAATCCATGAAAATCAAAATGTTAGGAGCTAGTATCACTCTTGCAATATATATAGAGACAGTAAGGAACCGAGGCGTCATGCATTATTTACCCATTCAAACTCGAATCACGAAAGGTGGCCGGGACTTAGCCCCTGTGGGAATGGCGATGCAGGAAACGGCAATTGCGAAATTAGGAATTATGAGTGAATACGACGAATTACAAAAGCGTGAGCAGCAAAAGGAGATTTGGTATGTTCAATAAAATGAAAATAGGAACAAAGCTGTTGTTGCTAGTGGGTTTCCTGTCCGTCCTGCTGATCGCCATCGGGGTGCTGGGTCTTAGCGGCATGAAAGCTGCCAACGCCGGACTTGAGACCGTTTACAACGATCGTGTCGTCTGCCTGGAGCAACTGAAGAACATCTCTGATGCCTATGCGGTAAATATCGTGGATACGACGCACAAGGTCCGGAATGGGAACTTGTCCTGGGCTGACGGCCGCAAAAACGTGGAAGCGTCTACAGGGAAAATAAAAGAAAACTGGGACGCCTATATAGTCACCTACCTTGTCGAAGAAGAGAAGAAGCTGGCCGATGTCGTGAAACCTAAAATGAGCAAGGCGGATATCGCGATCAGCAAACTGAAAGGCATTCTCCAGAAGGAGGATATGAAGGAATTGACGGCTTTCACTATACAGGAGCTTTATCCCTCGATCGACCCTGTCACCGATGGCATATCGGATCTGACAAATCTGCAGGTCCGGGTGGCGAAGGAGGAATTCCAGAAATCCGAAAACCTTTATAAAGCGAACAGGAACCTGTCGATCGGGAGCATAGCAGCAGGAGTATTGCTGGCGCTGGTGATTGCCGCCGTAATAATCAGGCAGATAACCAGGAATGTGAAACAGGCTTTACAGGTTTCCAATAAGCTCGCTGAAGGCGATTTGACGAGTGCAATCGAAGTCACGAGCCACGACGAGATAGGCCAGCTGCTTTCGTCGATGCAAAGCATGGTCGAGAAAATCAAGAATGTTGTGGCCGACGTCCAGACTGCCGCGGACAACGTGGCCTCCGGTTCGCGGCAGCTTTCTTCAGGCGCTGAGCAGATGTCACAGGGCACAACCGAACAGGCGGCTTCAGCGGAAGAAGCCTCGTCATCCATCGAGGAAATGAACGCCACGATCAAGCAGAACGCGGACAACGCGTCCCAGACCGAGAAGATCGCGCTCAAGTCGTCCATGGACGCACAGGAGAGCGGCAAGGCGGTGACCGACGCTGTCGGCGCCATGAAAGAGATCGCGTCCAAGATCTCCTTCATCGAGGAGATCGCGCGCCAGACGAACCTGCTGGCATTGAACGCGGCCATCGAGGCTGCGCGTGCAGGCGAGCACGGCAAGGGCTTCGCGGTGGTGGCTTCGGAAGTCAGAAAGCTCGCAGAGCGCAGCCAACAGGCTGCCGGCGAGATCAGCCATTTGTCGTCGTCCACGGTGAGTGCCGCGGAGAAGGCGGGCCAGATGCTTGCGAAGCTTGTGCCGGACATCCAGAAGACCTCGGAGCTGGTGCAGGAGATTACCGCGGCTTCCAAAGAGCAGACCTCGGGAGCGGACCAGATCAACAGCGCGATCCAGCAGCTGAACCAGGTGATCCAGCAAAACGCGGGCGCCGCGGAGGAGATGTCGTCTACCGCGGAAGAGCTGTCGTCCCAGGCAGAGCAGCTTCAGAGCACGATTGCGTTCTTCAAAGTGGCCGAGAACGGCCATGGCGGGCCAAAACAAACAGCGGTGAAACAGGCGGCTGTGTCCCATAAAGTTCAGGCCGAGCGTGTTGCTGCGCCGAAAACGAAGCAGGCTGCGGTCGCCGCGCCGAGGTTAGCCAGGCAGGCCGTTGGAGCCGGTGCAGCAATCACTCGGGGCCGCAACGGGGACAGTAAAGATGCGGAGTTTGAGAAATTCTAACGAGTGCGGAATGGCTGGTACGGAATGCGGAATGAACCGCAGGCGGTCATCAGGCATCGCGGTTTTACTCCGCGCTCCGCGTTCCGAACTTTGCACTGACACGAGGAGGCTCCCATGAGCGTAGCAGAAATACTGGAAACAACACAATACCTCACGTTTAAGTTGGATGACGAGGTGTTCGCTCTCGATATCACCACGGTCCGCGAAGTGCTGGATTTTACCAGCGTCACCAAGGTGCCGAAGACGCCTGATTTCATGCGGGGTGTCATCAACCTCCGAGGGAGCGCGGTCCCGGTCATCGACCTCCGGCTCAAGTTCGGCATGACCGTGACCGAGAAGACGGTGAATACCTGCATTATCATCGTCGAGGTGAAAGTCGGCAACGAACCCGTCATTCTCGGCATGCTGGCGGACTCTGTTCAGGAGGTGATGGACCTCGGATCGGACCAGATAGAGCCCGCGCCGAAGATCGGGGCCAAGCTGAATACGCAGTTCATCAGGGGCATGGGTAAGCAGAACGATCACTTCGTGATTATGCTCGACATCGATAAAGTGTTTTCCGTGGATGAAATCGTTCTTGTGCAGACTCAAAAAACAGACTTTCCGAAGCAAACGGGTACGTAATAATATTGAAGTGGTTAGAAAACCCCCCTGGGGACGCCATATCTAATCAAGGAGTTACGGCATTTGCCGCGACGCCTTTTCTTTAACTTACACTCATTTCAAGAAGCTCCCTCTTTATCTTCCCCTGCATCAGCCAATTACAAGGCTACTCGCCAAGCCAAACCAGCGTCTTCCCGTTGCTTTTTTTTGTACGCCTGTGGTATGATTCAACTCCTTAAACCTGTGCGTCGATGTCCCGGCTGGCAATTTAGGAAGGAAAATTCCGGTGCGTCTCAATCTGAGCCTGAAATACATAGTATCCATTACCGTCATTCTTCTCGTCGTTCTCGGGCTCATTTTCGGCGTCATCACCCGGCATCACAAACAGCTGGTGATGGCGCAGACCGAGATGCAGGCAAAAGCCTTGTTCCAGCAAGTGGTCATCACCCGCAGGTGGGTTGCGGACCACGGCGGGGTGTATGTTGAAAAGCTGCCGTGGGTAACGCCTAATCCGTATCTCGCGAACGCGACCATTCGAGATATGCAGGGCAAGCGATACGTAAAAGAGAACCCGGCGATGGTGACGAAGCAGCTCTCACAGTATGCGCAAAAAGAGGGGCTCTACGTATTCCATATCACCAGCCTGAAGCTCATGAACCCGGAAAATGCTCCCGACGAGTTCGAGACGAGGGCGCTTAAGGATTTTGAAACAAAAAAGATAAAAGAGGCCTCAGAGGTTTCCAAAATCGGGGATTCCTTCTACTTCAGATATATGGCGCCCTTGCAGGTGGAACAAGCGTGCCTTCACTGCCACTCGAAGCAGGGCTACTCGGTTGGGGACGTGCGAGGCGGGATCTGCGTGAGCATGCCCATGGATTATGCCATTGCCATGCTGAATTCAGACCGGCGCGCTATGATTGCCGGCGGCATTGCCGTTGTCTCAGCCCTTATTCTTTCCCTGTTTTTTCTGACGCGGCGTCTGGTCATTACTCCCGTCAATACGATGAAAACCTTTGTGGACCGGTTCTCGAAAAACGAATATCCGAACATCCCCCTGCTCAAGACCGGCGACGAAATCGAGGACTTAAGCAAGTCCTTCGTCGATATGGCGGGTTCCCTCCATGAGTACCACACGTGCCTCCAGGAGAAGATCAAAGTAGCGACCCGCGAGCTTACGGAGACGAACGAAAGCCTCCTCCTGCGGAATCGGCGGAAGTCAGATTATATCGCGAAGCTTTCGCATGAGCTGCGGACCCCCTTGACCTCGATCAAGGGGTCCATGGATTACCTGTCGGTACGGCTTTCCATGCCGGGGGCGGAGAGCGACCATTCCCTCGCGGTTTTTTTCGATATCATCAAGAAAAATGCCGAGCGGCTGATTCGCCTCGTGAACAACGTGCTCGACTACGAGAGGATAGAACTCGGAAAGTTTGAAATGAAGTTCAACCAGGCCAATCTCAAGACTGTTTTCCAGGAAGTCATCGCGGCCTTCATGCCGCTGGCTGAAGAAAAGAACGTGAGCATCCGGCTCGAGGCAAGCGACACGGCGGTCTCCGTGGATGAAGACCGGATCAAACAGGTGCTGACGAACCTTATCTCGAATGCGCTGAACTTCAGCTCCCCGTCGGCCCGGATCCTCGTGTCTCTCGAAAGCCGGTACGGTTTCGTGTATGCCGCCGTGGAGGACATGGGAAGCGGCGTGCCCGAGCACGAGCGGGAAATGATCTTCAGGCAATTCTACACAAAAGACGTCCAGGACGGGACCGGGCTCGGCCTCGCCATCTGCAAGGGTATCATCGAGGCCCACGACGGGTCCATCGGCGTGGAAAATGGCGAAGGCGGAGGAAGCCGGTTCTGGTTCACGATACCGAAAGACAGAAGGGATGGCGCATCGCGTGAAGAAGAGACTGCTCATTGTTGATGACGACCCCGACATCCTGAGGGTGCTCAAGGCAAACCTGGAACTGTACGGATACGAGGCCATCCTTGCCGAAAGCTGGGCAAAGGCGAGCGAGGTGCTGAACGTGCAGTTTCCCGATCTCATTCTCCTCGACCTTACCCTTCCCGATGGAGATGGTCTCGATATTTGCAGGCAGTTGAAAATCACGTATCCGAAAATTCCGGTCATCATGCTCACTGCCAGGGACCGGGTGTCCGACAAGGTCACCGGTCTTGAAAGCGGGGCGGAAGATTATATCGTTAAACCGTTCGAGACGCTTGAGCTCATTGCGCGCGTAAAAGCCTGTTTGCGAAGAAGCACTCCCACGGAACAAAAGACCTCGATCGGCGGCATCGTGGTCGACCTGAAGGCCAGGACGGTCCGCGTGGACGATAAAGAGGTCGAGCTTACCCGGAAGGAATACGAAATGCTCTGTCTCTTCATTGCAAACAAGGGGGAACCTCTGAGCCGCGAGTTTATCCGGAAAACGCTCTGGAAGGACTCACCGCTCTATTCCTGGAGCCGCGTCATCGACGTGCACATCCAGCACCTTCGCCATAAGATCGAAAAAAATCCCCTCGAGCCCGAGTACCTCATTACCGTTCCCGGTGTAGGATATAAGTTCAGGCTGTAGTTGCCAGGCCTCTCCGCAGTTCTCTCCAAAAAACAAAAAAAATTGCATTCTGCCGATCAGCGTGTTCATGCATCTCGAATTATGCTATATTTTAGGGCATATTCGTAGATTATGAACCCGTCGCCAGCAACAGAACCTCCCGTAAACCAAAAGAATAGCCGAGACGCAATGCATGCTTTGCACTATTTCGCATTTTTACGGCACGCAGAACGGATACCGCAGGCTGAAAATTTACCGAAAATTAACACCCTTTAACAGCATATTTACACGCATTCGTTATAACGTGCACCCTGAAATAAAGTATTACTATCGGCGATGATGAAAAACTCAGTTTGATCGACAGGGATTAAATTCGAAATTATAAGGAGGAGACATGTACCAGAAGATTGTTGTTGCAGCGGCGGCACTCGTGGCAGCTGTTTCTTTGTTCGTACTGCAGGCGGATGCAGCGGACGCCCAGTACAAAGACGCCGGTTCCAAGAAAGCTTCAGCGGCAGAAAAAAATGTCGATGTCAAGGCGTGTTACACGTGTCACGAACCCATAAAAAAACTTCGCACCATGGGCAAGCATGCAGGGGTGAATTGTACGAGTTGCCACACGGGCCTCGGCAAGCACCTGCAGGCGCCCGGCCCGGCCACACGGCCCGTTACGAATATCTCCTGGGAAACCTGCGGACAGTGCCACAAGCAGGAATACCAGAGCTTCCTGAAGCAGGCCTATCACCGGCCCGCGCGCGATGAGAAGTCGCAGCTCACGGGCCGCTCGCCTAACCCGTTCTGGGACAAGCTCATGGCCGGCCACGGATTCACGAAGGAGCATAATACCACGCGCAGCCATCCGAATATGCTGACAGACCAATATGTCATTGACCGGGCCTTCGGCGGCCGGTTCCAGCCGAAACACGGGTGGAATTATATCTTCGAACAAGGGAACGTATGGGACATCCTTTACGATACGCATCCGGAATCCAAGGAACAGAAGACCTTTCTGCCGCAGACCGCGGCGGCAGCCAATTCCGTCTGCCTCCAGTGTAAGACCCAGGACAGTATTCTGAAGTGGTCCTACCTGGGAGACCCGGTCCCGGGAGCGATGTGGTCCCGGACGTCCAATGTCGTTGAGGCGGCGAAAGACACGAAGCAAGGCTTCAGCTGCATCTTTTGCCACGATCCGCACGCGGCAAAGCCCCGTATTGTCAGAGACGCCCTTATCCAGGCGCTCACCAGACCCGGAGCCGACACGCTCTGGCACAATGACCCGAAACATACGAACATCACGGTCATAGACATGGGGCTTCGCGGCTATACCCGGAAGATCGCCCTCCTCGATAAGTACGACACGAGGCTTCAGTGCGGCCAGTGCCATGTCGAATACAACTGCAACCCCGGCACGGACGTGAAGACCGGCGAGCTGGTCAAGATGACGGACAAGCGGACGAACGTATTCCCGTACAAGGACGTGTTCGGTATTTATGATTTTTATGTGAACCAGGTGAGTTTTCTCGACTGGAAGCACGGGCTGACGGGCGGCCTCCTTTGGAAAGCGCAGCACCCCGAGGCAGAAGCATACTACAACTCCAAGCATGCGAAAGCGGGCGTGGGCTGCGACGGCTGTCATACGCCGAAAATGAAGGACAAGGCCGGCAAGGTGTTTACCTCTCACTTTGCCGTGAGCCCCCGGGCCCAGCTCAAGGAGACCTGCCTCAAGTGTCATCCTTCATGGACAGCGGAGCAGGCGACATACTCCATCGACTCGGTCAAGTCGCACATCAAGGGAAAGATGCGGAAGGCCGAATTCTGGCTAGCGGCGCTGATCGATAAGATTGTTGCCGGCAAGGCCGCCGGCGTGTCCGCCGACGTTATCAAACAGGCCCAGGACCAGCACCTGAAAGCGCACATCCTGTGGGAATTCTGGACCGCCGAGAACTCGGACGGTTTCCATAACCCCGAGATGGCGAAGGAATCGATCACCAAGTCGATCGACGAATCGCAAAAAGGCATCAAGCTCATCACTGATGCCATGGCGGCAAAGATATAGACAAAGCGCCCCGTTGGGAGACCACCGTTCTCTCAACGGGGCATAGTATAAAAGGCTATTTTACCGCAGAGTGCGCAGAGGGAGAATATAATCAAGCACTTTGTTTTTATAAAGCAGGTAGTTCTCGGCGTCCTCCGCGCCCTCTGCGGTGAACAGTGTTGACAATACGAACTTCAGCGCAAGGAGACCTCATGAAAAAATTGTTTGTCATCATGCTCCTCATGATTGCCATGCCAGCCGTCGTTTCGGCAAAAGCTCCGAAAGGACATGTGAAAACGAATAACCAGGAGTGTTCCGAGTGTCATGCGAATGCGGCAACAACATGGCTGAACGGGAAACACGGGTTGATGACGGTAAAGTGCGTGATCTGCCACGGGTCCACGGAGAAAAACTTCGCGGCGAAACCCGGCATCGACCGCTGCAACGGCTGCCACGAGGAACTGGTCGAACAGGTAAAGCGCCGGCCCACGGCCGGGCAAAAAAGCTGCTCTCCCTGCCACGACCATCATTCCGTGGCAGTCAAGAACCCGCCGGTATCGCCATTTCACGTAAAAGGAGGAAACTAACCGTGTCGATGACCAGAAGACAATTGTTGAAATATTCAGCGGCCCTCGCCGCGGCGTCAGCCATCGGACTCGAACTTACCCTGCCCAAGGAGCTCATGGGGGCGGAAACGGACGCCGACAAATGGGTGAAGACCGTTTGCCGGTATTGCGGGGCCGGATGCGGCGTGTATGTCGGCACCAAAAAGGGAAAACTAGTCGCTGTCAAAGGCGACAAGGATGACTGGAACAAGGGCTTCCTCTGCATTAAGGGGTATTACCTCGCGCCGATCCTGTACGCGCCGGACCGCGCGAAATATCCGCTCCTGAAGCAGGGCGACAAATTTGTGCGCATCTCATGGAAAGAGGCGATGGACCTCATGGTGAGCAAGTTTGGCGAGAGCATCCAGAAGAGCGGACCGAATTCCGTGGCCTTCTACGGTTCGGGACAGGCCTTCACCGAAGAATCGTATTTCATCAATAAGGTGTTCAAAGGCGGCCTGGGAACGAACAACATCGACGGCAACCCGAGGCTCTGCATGGCGTCCGCGGCCGTGGGGTATGTCTCCACGTTCGGCAAAGACGAGCCCATGGGTTCCTATGACGACATCTACCACGCAGACTGCTTCTTCATCATCGGTTCCAACATGGCCGAAGCCCACCCGGTCATTTTCCGGCTGGTGAACGAGCGAAAGCAAAAGGGCAAAGACGTGAAGATCATCATGGTCGATCCGAGAAAGACCCTGTCCGCCAGGATCTCCGATCTCCACATGAGTTTCACTCCGGGCACCGACATCGCTATCGTGAATGCCATGGCGCATGTCATCATCAAGGAAGGGCTCTACAGCAAGGAGTACGTTAACAATCATGTGGTATTCAAGACCATCAAGGAAGACAAGCCCGCGCTCGTCAATTTCGAGGAGTATGTGAAGTTTCTTGACGATTACACGCCGGAAGCAGCGGAAAAAATTTCCGGCTGCCCCAAGGACGACATCATCAAGGCGGCGCGCTGGTTTGCCCAGTCCAAGGCGACCATGAGCTTCTGGTGCATGGGCCTGAACCAGAGGACCAGGGGCGTCTGGATGAACAACCTCGTGCACAATCTCCATCTCATCACCGGCCAGATCTGCCGACCGGGTGCAACTTCGTTCTCGCTCACCGGCCAGCCGAACGCCTGCGGCGGGGTGCGGGACACCGGCCTCCTGAGCCATTTGCTGCCGTACGGAAGGCTTGTCGCGAATGAGAAAGACCGCGGAGATATGGAGCAGTTCTGGGGCGTGCCCAAGGGCAGGATCCAGCCGAAGCCCGGCCCCACCTGCATCGAGATGTTCAAGGCCTACAACAAGGGCGAGATCAAGGCGCTCTGGGTCGCATGCACGAACCCGGGCCAGAGCCTGCCGAACCTCACCCCCTACCGGGAAGGCATGGCAAAAAAAGACACGTTCCTGGTCGTGTCCGAAGCGTATCATCCCTCGAAAACTTCCGAACTTGCCGATCTCGTCCTGCCTGCCGCGTTATGGGCGGAAAAGGAAGGCGTGTACGGACAGTCGGAACGGCGGTACCAATTGCTCGAAAAATCAGTGGAGCCCGCGGGAGAGGCGCGGCCCGATCTTGACGTTATGATGGAGTTTGCAAACAAGCTCTTCACCAAACTCGGACGCCGGGAAGAGGCGCAAAAGCTCTTTGCTTTCAAGACTCCGGAAGACGTATGGAACGAGATACGGCAATGCTCCAAGGGAACAGCCTACGACTTCATGGGCATGACGCGGGCGCGCATGAGATCGGCCCACGGGATCCTGTGGCCGTGCCCCACCGAGGACCATCCCGGCACGCTCAGGAGGTATACGGCAAAATACGGAGATCCGCTTATCAAGAAATTCGTCCCGGATGTCGTGGATGTTTCCTTCTACGGGGCAAAAGCGGATGGCAACAGGGCCACCGTCTGGCTCAGGCCGTACAAAGGCCCGGCTGAGCCGGTTGACGCGGAATATCCCTTCTACCTCACCACGGGTCGGCAGCTTGAACACTGGCATACCGGCACCATGACCCTGAATGTCCCGGAGCTGAAACGTTCCGCGCCGAGCGGGTATGTGGAGATCAACCCCAAGGACGCGGTAAAGCTCGGCGTCAAGAGCAAGGACAAGGTGAAGCTTACGTCGCGCAGGGGTTCCATTGTGCTCGAAGCAAAGGTGGTTGACGTTCCGAGGGAGGGGCTGGTGTTCGTTCCCATGCACTATCCCTCGCAGCTTATCAACGAACTGACCACGGACGCTTACGACGCCATGTCGAAGCAGCCGGAATTCAAGATCTGCGCCGTGAAACTGCAAAAGGCGTAATAACCTAACCCGGACAAGCCGGAAAACTTTTTAGCCACACCCTGCACTCGCGTCACCACTCGTGACCGCTGGGCGCAGGCAGAGACCACCGAGAGCTCAGAGAGAAGCAAAAACAGTAAATTTCTAAATTACTTTCGAGGCATTTCTCGGTGCCCTCTGTGCGCTCTGTGGCTAAAATATTCGTGCCGTTTTGAGCCGAATTTGACCTTTCAAGAAACGAGGTGCATGATGGCTGTTGCAAGCTTAGTTGTCGAGATTCAGCAAGGAACGAGCGAAACGGTTCTGCACGGTCTTGCGCAGCTCCCGAATGTCAGCGTGTACGGCATGAAGGAGAACCAGATCGTGACCGTGGTAGAAGGAGACACGATTCAGTCGGTGGATGACGCCGTAAAGATCCTGCTGACGATGGAAAACGTGACCGGCGTCTTTCCGGTCTATGCCGGAGATTATGTTTGACGATTTTTTGAGACCGCCGGGGGCCTTGCCCGAACCCGGGTTCCTCGCCCGCTGCATACGCTGCGGCAAATGCGCCCAGGTCTGTCCGTATAGATCGATTAAGATTGCAAGCTTGTTCGATGGACTGCAAGAGATGGGGACGCCGATCGTTAAAGCGAGAGACGTTCCCTGCTATCTGTGCATGAAATGCCCCCCCGTCTGCCCGTCAGGCGCGCTGAACAGAGCTTTGAAAAATAAACAGGACGTAAAAATGGGCGTGGCGCGCATCAACAAAAAGGAGTGTGTCGCCTGGCAGGATACCCTGTGCAGGAGCTGCTATCAGAACTGCCCTCTCTTTGATGAAGCCATACGCATGGACGGTAAACTTAGGCCGGTGGTCGACGAAAAAAAGTGTGTCGGCTGCGGTATCTGCGAAAATGTTTGTCCCGTAGACCCCGCGGCGATAACAGTCCGCGTAAGAGTGAACGAGCCGGACACGAACGATCGGAGAGCACTATGATGAAACGCACAAGCATCTTAACGAAGTTGGTCTTTCTCTTCCTCGTTATTTTTTTACTCGCAACAGGTTCGTTCGTTCATCTTCTGATGAAGTCAAATGAAAAGCAGCTTATCTCCCAGGGCAGAAACATCGCTCAAATGGTTGTGCTCTTCAGACGGTGGGCAACGGATTACGGCGGGGTATGGTCAAAGGATAAATATCACAATGATGTCGGTTTTCTCTCGTCCCATGAATGTGCCGGAGCGACCAAAACCTTTACGAATGAGG
The DNA here is from genome assembly GCA_041491325.1 of Nitrospirota bacterium. Taxonomy (GTDB): domain Bacteria; phylum Nitrospirota; class UBA9217; order UBA9217; family UBA9217; genus JBAZLV01. The sequence continues at coordinate 26,088 of JBGPUS010000004.1, forward strand.
TGATATCACAAAAAGAAACAGGAACGTTCTTCCTGCACAACCCTGCTCTTGCCACGCACGAGCTCTCAAAGTACGCGGATGAAAAATACGGGTACGTCTTCAACGTCGTGTCACAGCACCATATGGCGGCGCAAAGCAAACCGGATATGTTCGAGATAAAAGCCATGAGCGCGATCAAGAGCGACGCCTCCTTGAACGACGAGTACTGGGGCTGGGATGGGGGCTATTTCAGGTATACAAAAGCGCTATACATTGAAGAAGGATGCCTCAAGTGTCACGGCGAGGAAGCCTCTATCGCGGATAACACGAAGAAGGCGCTCCAGAGCAAATATGGCGACAAGGTGGCGTGGGGCTACAAGGTCGGCGAGCTCAGGGGCGTCATCAGTGTTAAAATCGTGCCGCAAGACCCCGTCAAACAGGCGGTCGGCTTTGTAGACGCGGTCAACCTTGCTGCGTTCGGCGTTGCCCTCACGCTCTTTATCCTTTTTTCGAAATACGTGATCGTCGGGCCCATAGTACGCTTGACGCACGCGGCGCATTATATCAGCCTCGGCAAACTCGACACCGAACTCGGAATTGAAAACAGCGATGAAAAAAAGGCGCGCGATGAAATTACCCTGCTGAGTTTTGCCATCAACAGATTGAAAACCAGCATCAAGATCGCCATGCAGCTGATGCAGAAGTAAAGGGAACGGAAGAGGCGGCGATGGAGAGAAATCTGGCGAACGTGGTTGCCGAGCTCGGCAGATTGAAGAAAACAGGCATGCTTGCCGCGAGCGTCAAGAACGGCGCTTCCCTGTTCAAGCTTTTCCTTCGGGCAGGGATCATCTACCATATGCGGTACGAGAGTTTATGGGATTCCGCCTGTCTTTCAAAGCTTGCGGAGCTCGACCTGAACGCAGGGTTCTTTTTACCCGGCGCCCGGGTCGACACCGCAAGCGCCGACTTGCCGTCTCCCGAAGAACTCTTCGCTTGGATACAAAGGGCGGACAAAAAGCTTGACTGGGGAGCGGATCCCGAGGCCGCGCAGGTGTACATTGAAACGGGAGTTCTTGTAAAACTGGAGGAAGACCTTTTCCGTATAGCGGGTCCCATGGCGTCAATCGTGCTTCAGAACGCATACCGTAGCTGCGGCCTGAAAAAGGGCGCGCCGCTTTCGCTGGAAGAATTCGAATATCTTGTTCAAACGATAAAAGAGCAGCTTCCCGACGAATTGAAACAGGCGTTTGTTAAGAGTTACGGCGGGTAAGGGCGTGATCATTCAGGAAAGACAAAAAAGTGCTGATTCCGCTCTCGCAGGTGGCAAGAAGTGAAGATTATAAAAAGCATTACAACAGCGAGAAGAGCATTCCAAATGCTTACGGTTCTGCTCATCATCTGCATCCCTCTCATGAATAGCGCGGGGATAGCGGTGCTGACGGGGAGCCTGTACTCCCTTGCCGTAGGCCCGCTCTTGATTACCGATCCTCTCAGCGGCTTGCAGGTAATGCTGGCCTCGCTCACGGCAGATAGGGTTCTTCTTCTTTCGATGGTCGTTCCCATCGTTTTTGCTTTTGCATTCGGACGGGTTTTTTGCGGATGGATGTGCCCTCAGAACCTGATTTCCGAGTTTTTTGATTTCCTCTCAAAAAAGATCTTGGCAAAAAGACTGCTCCATCCGGCGCTTTCGCCGAAACCGAGGTATGCGGTCCTGGCCGTCTTGCTTGTCATCACGCCTCTCGTGGGGTTTCCCGTCGCGAACCTCATTCACGCGCCGGGCATACTCTCCGTCCAGGTATCAAAATTAATTTTGGAAGGCGTTGTCGGCCTTGAACTCGCGCTGATCGCTTTGATCGTTCTTTTTGAGCTTTTTGTCGTGCGCCGGGCCTGGTGCAATTATGTCTGTCCTGTCGGGGCGGTGCTCGGTATTTTTCGCTTCAATCGAACGATGAAAGTCGTTTGCAACGTAGATGCGGAACACCTTTGCAACGGCTGTCTGGAATGCGAGAAGGCGTGCGGTCTGGGATTGAAACCCTTGTCAGGAAATGCGATCTACCCGCTCTGCCATAACTGCGGGGCATGCATCGACGCCTGCGAAAAAGCGACGGCTGGACGAAGGCCCCTTTTGTTCAGATTTTAGCAAGAAGAGTGATATAGGAGGGCGAATCATGCAGACCGCACAAAACACAATGGACCAGACCATCCGGGACTTCGAGGAATTGCTTCGAGAATCAGTAAAGACCCACGGGCACCTCTGCGCCGGTCAGGTGCTCGGCGTCAGGATGTCCACGTTGGGCTTGCGCGAGATCGGCATCAATGATCCGAAGGGGAAGGACCGGAAGAGCCTGCTGGTCTTCGTGGAAATGGACCGGTGTGCAACCGACGCTGTACAGTCCGTGACCGGGTGCAGTCTCGGGAAACGGTCGATGAAGTATCTGGACTACGGCAAGATGGCGGCGACGTTCCTGAACCTGAAGACGGGCAAGGCCATGCGGATCATTGCCCGTGAAGCTTCGCGCGAGAAGGCAAAGGAATACTTTCCCGAGCTTGAGAATAAATATGCCGGGCAGCTTGAAGCGTACAAGATCATGTCTGATAAAGAATTGTTCAATGCGATGGAAGTTACCGTGAAGGTCGCGCCCGAAGACATGCCGGGGAGGCCGCTGCGCAGAGTGCCCTGTGACTCCTGCGGGGAGCACGTCCAGGATATGCGGGAGGTCTATCAGTACGGCCGGGTCCTGTGCGTTGCCTGCGCCAAGGGCGGCTACTATGAAATGAAAGAGCCGTTTTTGGCGTTGCGTTATGCAGAAAAGTCATAACGGTCTTGAGATCAGGTCCAAGGTTTGGATCGAGGTGGGCGGGGAACCCGTGTTCGGGCGTGGCAGGCGGTTTCTCCTGGAGGCCATAGCCTCGCACGGTTCGATAAACCGGGCGGCGCAGGAAGTCGATATATCCTTCCGAAAGGCCTGGGGGCATATTAAAGCCATGGAAGAGCGGCTTGGCGTGAAACTGGTCGAACGGCAGACCGGCGGCGTGAACGGCGGCGGCGCTGTTCTTACCGAAGACGCGAGAAATTTTCTGAAGAAGTACGAAGCGCTTGAAAAAGGCATTCAAAAGTTAGTGGATAAGAAATTTAAGGACATATTTTGAAATTTTCCAAAAATGGAGGCTCCCATGTGTGATGACCTGCGCGAAAACAGCGGTTCTACCATGAAAGCGATACCGGTCAATCAGGCAGTCGGCACGATTCTCGCTCATGATATAACGGAAATTCGCCCCGGCGAGTTCAAAGGCCGCGCCTTTAAGAAAGGGCATGTCATCCGGCAGGAGGATGTGTGCCAGCTCCAGCGGCTCGGCAAGGAGCATCTTTTTGTGCTGCATGTTGCCGAAGACGAGCTGCATGAAAACGACGCAGCTTATGCGATTGCCGGGGCGCTCCTGGGAGAGGGGACCGCGATCAAGGGAGAACCGAAGGAAGGCAAGATCAGCATTATCGCGGAACGGGATGGATTGCTGAAAATAGACCGCGACACACTCCTGGAATTCAACATGCTCGGAGAAGTCATGTGCGCGACGCTCCACGACAACACCCTCGTAAAAAAAGGACAGACGATTGCGGGCACACGGGCGATACCGCTTGTGGTCAAGAAGAGTATTGTAGCGGAGGCGGTGAAAATTGCGCGGAAGGGTCCAGGGTCCAGGGGCCGGGGTCAAGGAGTAATTGAAGTCAAACAACTTCAAAAACCCAGGGTCGGCGTCGTGATTACCGGGAACGAAGTGTACCACGGCAGGATCAAGGACGCTTTCGCGCCGGTCATTACAAAGAAGATCGAAGAATACGGCGGAGAGCTTGTGGGCGTGTATTACGCGCCGGATGATAAACAATTTATAGAGGACAGATTGCGAGAACTTCTGAACTCAGGAGCGGAGCTCCTGATCACCACCGGAGGCATGTCCGTAGATCCCGACGACGTTACACGCTTCGCGATCCAGAACCTCGGAGCAAGAGACATAACATACGGATCGGCTGTGCTGCCGGGCGCAATGTTTTTGGTCGCATATGTGAATAAGAGTCAAGTAAAAGACGTTCTGGATCCTGGCCCCATGACCCTTGACCCGGTCACGATTTTAGGCATCCCCGCATGCGGCATGTATGCGAAAACAACGATCTTCGATTTGATCCTGCCGCGAGTTCTTGCCGGGGAAAAGATCGGGCGGCGTGAACTGGCCGCGCTGGGACATGGCGGCCTTTGCCTGGGCTGCGAGGTCTGCCGGTATCCCATCTGCCCGTTCGGAAAACTGGGTTAGGGAAAATGGCACGACAAAGCGCTGACGCTGCGCGCATTTCTCATCAATCATCTTGATTTTAAGCCTGATTTGTACTATGCTCGCGGCATAAAAACACAGTGTGGCACGTGCAGATTTTATCTGCCTCGGAACTGAAGTGTCCGTGCCATAGGTGCTCCGATACGCACCCCGGAGACTCTTTGTAGCCGCATAATTCCGCAAGAATCTGTTTTTCCTGCTCCTCCGGTTTTTCGATGAACTCGTCAGTCACTA
>JBGPUS010000005.1:0-29336 GCA_041491325.1 Nitrospirota bacterium
GGAGAGCAAATGCTCCCGGTTTATTTCAGATGATTTCAGTTGAGGCAACTCGCACATAGGTGCAATTGGGGTCGCTTCTTTAATCTTGACAATCATGTCTAGCATCGAGAATTGCATGGCGAATTTTATTGAATATGGCATGCTTTATCAAGTGATTTGCTTTCCAGGTTTCAACGTCCCCTATGTTTTCCTTTGCTTATCACCTGTCCCCGGAGGTTCTGAAAAGAAATTCAAGGCTCACGTAATACAGTTTTTCCGTCACGTCATAATCATAGCTATTGGAATAGGTTGACTGCGAATTTGTCGTATGCGCAAAGCTCCCGCTGCCCTCGCCGTAGTAGTGGAGATATTGGAATCCGGCCTTTACAACGATCGTATGGTTCTCGCCGAGGTTGAAATTCAGGCCGAGCACGGGTCCGATGCCGATGCCGAATAAATGGATTTTGTAGTCCGGGTATTGTTTGGGAGAGCCCTCCGCCCATTCCAACCGAACCTCCGGCCCGAACCATAGTCGTGTCGTCGGGTTTATCAACGCGCCGAACCCGAAGTTGTTGCTGAGCAGGATGCCTTCGAAATCAGCCGTTCCCCATGCGCCGCCGCCCTTGTGGGTGAAGCGGTCATATCCGATATTCAGATGATAATTGAATAAATTATCGCGTGCCGGGGCCGTATCCAGGGCAAGGCCGAGACCAAGATGGTTCGTGTCCTTTTTGAAGTTTGGAATGCTGTAATAACCGCTGTCCACGGTCCAGTCCGCGGTACCCAGACCGCCTGTTCCGTAGAAGCCGAGTCCCGCTGCGTTTGCGTTGGATAAACCGAAAATACATGCAATCAAGAAAACCATTAAAAACAGTTTGTAAATTTTCATCTCATCTTTCCTTGGCGGCGTAAAGTAATTATTCCACGATTTAAATTACAAAAAAAGCCTGGGACAGTGCATGAAAGCAAAAATAGAATACTGATTAAGTCAATGGAAGTCAAGCAATTTGAGGATTTGGGACTCCCCTTAAAACAGAAACGGCGGCTGAAATGATTCTCAGCCGCCGTTTTCTTGTCCGTCCGGTTACTCACATCTTTTCAAACGCCTCTTTGGGCGCATTGCACACAGGGCATGCCCAGTCAGCGGGCAAATCCTCGAACTTTGTTGCCTCCTTCGCATCGTCATACACATACCCGCAAATAGTACATCTCCACATACTTCAAACCCTCCCGGAACTTTTATCTTCCCATACTGAATTACAGTCCCAGCGTCGCCCCCCCCGGTCGCCTGCATTCGCCGGAAAGGCCGCCGTCGAACGGTTTCTGGTATTCGAAGACCCGTTCCCCGAACAGCTTTCCAAACTCGAAGCATTTTTTATAATCCTCGGGGCCCATCCGGTAGAGGATCTCAACGCCGGGCTCCACGGTCTCAAGCCCCATCTTTTTGAATGTTTCATAAGCTTCCTTCACGGCCCCGCCGCCCCAGCCGTAACTCCCGAACGCACCGGCAAGCCGGTTCTTGGGACGCAGCCCCCGCAGGTGAGTCAGGAATTCGGCGACCGAGGGAAACATGATGTTGTTGAGCGTCGGAGTGCCCACGAGCAAAGCCCGTGATTCCCAGACCCTCTTGATGGCAGTGCTCATGGGCGTGGCCCGGAGCTTGATCACTTCCGCGTCTATGCCCGCGGCCCGGATGCCCTCCATAAGGGGGATCGTCATGTGTTCGGTGCTGTGCCACATGGTATCGTAAACGATCACGACCCGGGGGTCCGCTTTATCGTTTGCCATATCGAGGTACATCTGAAGGATCTTGTCCGGGTTTTTTCTCCAGATAATGCCATGGTCCGGAGCGATCATATCGATGGCGATGCCGAGTTTCTGGACCTCGGCGATCTTCGCTTTGATCAGCGCGCCGAACGGCATCAGGATATTGGCATAATAGTCCCGGACCGCGTGTTCGAGCGCAGTGACCGAATATTCGTCGCAGTACTCGTCGTCGAACCGCGACGTCGTTGCCAGGTGCTGGCCGAAAGCGTCCTGGCTGATGAGGAGCTTGTCTTCTTTTACGTAACTCATCATGGAGTCCGGCCAATGCAGCATGGGCGTTTCAAGGAACGTGATCGTTTTCGCGCCCGTCGTGAGCGTATCGCCGGTCTTGACGATCCTAAACTTCCATTTGGACGTGTCGAAAAAACGGTCGAGCCCTTTTTTCCCGCGCTCGGTGATGTGGATCAGGGCGTTCGGCGTCAGCTCCATAATCCGGTCGAGGCTTGATGCGTGATCATTTTCGATGTGGTTTACGACGACATTCACGATCTTTGCGGGATCAACGAGACGTTTGATATTGTCGATGGAGTAATCGACAAAGTCATGCTTCACCGTATCGACGAGCGTCACCTCCTCGTCGAGGATGAGGTAATTATTGTAGGATGTTCCGTTCGGTGTGACGTAACCGTGAAAATCGCGCACTGCCCAGTCGATCGCCCCCACCCAGTGGATGCCGGGTTTAATTTCCGTTGCGCCCATAATTCTCCCCTCTTTTTAAGAAATTCAATTAAGGAAAATATAGAGCATGGGTCCACGGCTGTCAAGGCATTTGTCGGGCTTGGGAGGAGGGGGAACCGTTTTAGACAGCGCGCGGGAAGCCCGCCGGGCGGTAACGCATAAGTCGGCGGTAACGCTCGTCGGACTTTACAAAGGCCGATACAATTTCCGGATCGAACTGTTTCCCGGCATGGGCGACGAGTTCGGATATCGCGTGTTCGTGCTTTGCCGCGGAACGGTACGGACGGTCTGACAGGATGGCGTCGTACGTATCGGCTATGGTGATGATACGCGCAAGGAGCGGTATACTTTTCCCCGCAAGGCCGTGAGGATACCCTGAGCCGTCGAAGCGTTCATGATGGTGGAGTATGGCGGGGAGAATGACCTCTAATTGTTTAAATGCCCCCGCAAGCGGCTGAAGAATTTCCACGCCTCTTTCCGGGTGGCTCTTGACGATTTTTCGCTCCTCTTCCGTAAGCGGCCCCTGCTTGCCTAAAATGAAATCGCTGGTCCCGATCTTCCCTATGTCATGGAGCAGGGCGGCTGCTTTAAGGTTGTCCCGGTCTTCGGTCCCGAGGTCCAGGGCGGCGGCGATCAGCCGCGCGTTATAGCTGACGCGCCTGCTGTGCCCATACGTGTGCACATCCCTGGCTTCCATCGCGTGGGCCAGCGACGACAAAACCGGAAAATAGAGGTTCCTCAACTCCTCTTTTTTTTCATTGACCTTGAGCTCCAGGGTGGTAACCAGCTTTTTCTTCTGGAGCTCAAGGTCTTTCTTTTTATTTACATAATCTATGCTGCGCAGAATATCGCTGTTCAGAAACGGTTTGACGATGAAATCCGAGGCTCCGCTCTTCATCGCTTCGATGGCGAGGTCCGTGCTGCCGTTTGCGGTGATGATCACATAAGAAAGTTCCGGCCGGAGTTCAGCCATCCGGGGGATGAGGTCAAGGCCCCGGGCAGGCCCGAGAAACTGGTCGATAAATGCGATATCGAACGTGTCGGACGCCACGAGCCTGAGCGCATCCTCCGCGCGCGAGGCCGTCTTTACGGTGTAGCCCTCGTCCCGAAGCAGCGCGGAATACACTTCCGTGATCCTGACTTCATCGTCAACGAGCAGAATTTTCGTATCCGTGGACATCATCGCCTCCGATGAAAATCAACGTGAATGAAACGCGGCCTGGACCGTCACTTCGCCGCAGTCGGTCGTAAACGGAATCCGGAAGCTTTCCGGTCCGGCGGCTTTTCCCGGGGCTTGTCCGGCAGCAAGGACGCGCGGCGGCGTCATGCTGAAATCAAATCCGCGTTCATTGAGCGAACTCACCACGTTGCCGGCAACCATGTTGGCAAGTTCAGCAAGGGCGTCGAGACCGGCCGGCGTCAGCGCATCGAACTCTGTTTCGAATAGCCGCGCGGCTATATTGACTGCCGTGACCGTGCCCATATGCAAGGCGATATGGCCTTCCGAGTCGCCATGGAGCCCGACGACGACCGCAATGTCCGCCGCCCGCTCTTCGCCCGGGACGGCCGATACTTTGCCTTGTTTAACGTCCGAACGGATAACGCTCGCCAGCGTCCCCATGCAGGCATTGACCACCGGTTCTATATATTCATGTCGCATATGGCGCCTCCCGTGCGGCCGGACACGACATCGCTGATGACCATGCCGGCAAAGAGCGGATTATAGGGCTTGGTGACGAAGCTTTTAGCCCCAAGACAAAGCGCCTTCCATACCATCTCCTTATCGCCCAGGGAACTGACGATGATCACCTTGGCGGTTTTGTCCAGGTCGATGATCTGGCGCAACGCCTCCACGCCGTCGAGCTGCGGCATGATGATGTCGAGCAGAACGAGGTCCGGTTGATGCCTGCTGTAAAGCTCAATCGCCTCCAGGCCGTTGGTCGCCTCGGCCACCACGCTCCCGCCGATTCTTTCCAGGACACTCGCGATGCACTTCCTTGCGAATGCCGAGTCGTCCGCGACAACGCACCGGAACCCCTTTATATCCATCACAACCTCTTCTTGTTCCATGCCACCCCCCCTACTGCTGTTTAAAAAACCAAGGCTTCTTTTTAAACGCGGCTTTTACCGCGCAACCCTTCAGGCCGCGTCATACTTTTATATCGTCAATCTGCTTAGTAAGCCTTTTCACCAGCACGCCTCCCGTACCCGTGTTATAAATAATTTTGCGGCCGGTTTTGCCGCCCACGTCCGAGCCTACCACGCGGATCCTTTCAGTTTCCAGGACGTCCCACGCCAAAATAATGTTACGTTCACCAACCTGCATCGAGGCCTGCGTCACTCCGAACATGTCGCCGCCGCCGAATATTTTCGCCTGGAGGTTCGTCTTTGCGGTTCCGAGCGCGAGCATTCTTTCGATCATTTTCGGTATGGCGATGCTGCCGTATTTCGGGGAAGCGAGCCCTTCTCCGTTCCAGAGCGGAAGCATGTAATGATTGATGCCGCCGATTTTTTTCACCGGGTCCCAGAGACACACCGAGACGCAGGAGCCGAGCACGGTCGTAACGGCGAACGCCTCTTGCTGCACAAAAATGCTTCCGGACAGCAGAAAATGCTGCCTATCGGTTTGAATGTCGATCATAGGTAAAGGCCCGGGTCCGGAATCGAAATCAGTTTCTGTTTTCTGCTTTTGTCGTGTCGTCGAAAAAACACTCATTGCCGTATTCGGAAAAATCGCCGGTTATTTTTGCGGCGTCTAGGTCCCCAAAGTTCAGAGTAAAAACACTGCCCTTTTCAGGGGCGCAGGCAAAAAGCAGCTTCCCTTCGAGCAGCTCCGCCAGCGCCTTGCTTATGGACAGGCCGAGCCCGTGTCCCCGGTGCATTTTTTTTGAGCCCGCGTCCAGTTGTGAAAACCGGTCGAAGATCCTCTCCCGGTCCTTTTCGGAAACGCCGGGGCCCTCGTCCGCGAAGGAGACGAGCGCTCGTTCGCCGTCTTTGAGCGCGGTTATCCGTATGGTCGTTCCTTCCCGTGTGAACTCAATTGCATTGGCAAGCAAATTCGACAGGATAAAGGAAAGTTTTTCAGGGTCCGTCGCAACACAGAGCTCCTTCCCCGTCCCGGGCCTTTCGTCTGCAAAGACTACGTTCAGGTTTTTCGCCTCGGCTTTATGACTGAACGAAGCGATAAGGCCGCGCACGAGCGCGGCGACGTCCGTCCGGGAAACGCTGAGCGTGGCCTCTCCTGCTTCTATTTCCGCCGCTGTAAAGATATTTTTCAGTTGAAAATCCAGATCGAAAGCTTCCCGGTGGATCGTCTCGGCCATCAGCAAGGCTGCCTCGCGCTCCGGCGCGCCGTTTGCAAGATGTTTCGACATGCCGAGGATCGCGGTCAGCGGGTTGTTGATCTCGTTTCGGATATTGGAAAGAAAATTGCTCTTGAGCGCTTCCGATTGTCTCAGCTTTTCGTTGACGGCCTCCAATTTTTTCATCATGACCTTGAGGTCGTGGAGCGCATTCTCGTTTTCAGAAAACCGCTTCCTGATCTCGGCAATTAAAAGCTCGTCACTCTGCTCTTTCACATTCCCCTCCCTGCTTCCGAATTCCCAGTGTAAAAAACATAAATCAAATTCCCGTATCACCTGATAGGTGAAAACCTTAAATGAACTATATTACCGATTTTCCTTTTCATCTGCGTTCATCTGTGTTTATCCGTGGTTCCAACCGCCGTTTTTAGGTTCATCCGTAGTAACTGTTTTTCCAGGTTCAATATTCTACTGCGTCTTCCGGTAAATCGTAGACGTTATCCGGACCACGGGAAGCTCGGACCCGTACATTGTTTCCGAGTGGCCCAGAAACAGATGTCCGCCGGGCTTCAGGCAGCCGCACAATCGCCCGAGAAGCTTTTTCTGCGTTTCCCGGTCGAAATAGATCATCACGTTACGGCAGAAAATCGCGTCCATTGTTTCAGCCGGAAAGGGCCGTTCGTCCATGAGGTTCACTCTTTTGAAATGAACGCTTCCCCTCAGCCCGGGCGTGAACCGGACCAGCCCTCTGCTCGCGTCTTTGCCGCGCAGAATGTATTTTCGCTTCAGCTCGGCAGGAACGCACGCGGCCTGTTCTTCGCCGTAGATGGCGAGCCGGGCTTTCTCCAGCACCTGGGTGGAAATGTCGCTGGCAACGACCGAAAATTCAAAGCCCTGGTTATTCGCCGCGAATTCACTCAAGGTCATCGCGAGTGTATAGGGTTCTTCGCCGGTAGAGCACGCCGCGCTCCAAACCGTAAAGGCCCTTCCCCTGCCCGCTCCACCTGTATTTACGAACTCCGGAAGCAGCGTATCGGCCAGAAATTGAAAATGAACCGGTTCCCTGAAAAAATCCGTTTTGTGCGTGGTCACGCAGTCGATCATGCGCACATACTCGTTTTCCCTGTCCGGGGAATTGAACACATAGTCACAGTATTCCCCGTATGAGCCCAGCCCGAGGCTGCGGAGGCGTTTTTGCAGACGCGCCTCGAGCATTATTTTCTTGGCCACGGGCATCTTTATGCCGCACTGGTCGTGGATAAATTCACTCAGCTGGTCGAATTCCGCGTTCGACATGGTCTTCGAGGGTGCTGCGCACGTTTGTGTGTAGGTCAAGCTCATCTAAGCCCCTGCGATATACCTTCCTGGAGTCAAGCATGCCCCCTGGACCCCGGCCCCTTGCCCCTTAGCCTCCGCCTTATCAAAACTTCTCAAACTCCGCGTCCCGGTGGTCGCCGTTGTCGTTCTTGGGGCCTTTTTTCATGTCCAGACGGACCCCGACGGAATGCGCCGCAACACTCGTTGGAACGGCGGTGTGGACCATCTGATGAAGGGTTGTTTCAAAGTTTTTTGGCGTCGCTCTCCGGGCCACCGTCCCCTGCGCATCCTGTTCCTCCACCTTGAAGAACGAGACCGTGTCCTGGAGTTGCATGGCCTGGGATGATAGCTCCTCCGCGGTCGAGGACATCTCTTCCGCCGCGCTGGCGTTCTGCTGGATCACCTGGTTAAGCTGCTGGATCGCCGAATTAATCTGGCCCGCTCCCGAAGCCTGCTCCCGAGAGGTCGCGCTGATCTCCTGCACTAGCTCCGAGGTTTTTTTAATGTCGGGAACCAGCATGGCCAGCATCACGCCTGCTTTCTCCGCAACTTCGACACTGGAACTTGACAACCGGCTGATTTCTGCCGCGGCAACTTGGCTGCGCTCCGCGAGCTTCCTGACTTCCGATGCCACAACCGCAAAGCCCTTGCCGTGCTCACCGGCCCTGGCGGCTTCGATGGCGGCATTGAGCGCCAACAGATTCGTCTGGCGCGCGATCTCTTCAATGATCGTTATCTTTTCCGCAATATTCTTCATGGCCGCCATAGCCGCAGTCACGGCCTTACCGCTTTCCGTTGCATCCTTCGCCGACTTCAAGGCAATTTTCTCGGTTTGCGCGGCATTGTCCGCGTTTTGCATGATTGTAGCGTTCATTTCTTCAACAGAAGACGACGCCTCCTCAGCCGACGCCGCCTGCTCGGTTGTCCCCTGCGACATCTGTTCGGAACCGGAGGAAAGTTGCTGACTGCCGGAGGCCACATTGTCGGCGGCGGCTTTCACGTCTGCCACAACACCTTTGAGCTGCATCACCATGTTCTTCATGGCAAGGTACACGCCGGTATCTTTCCCCTTTGATGATTCCAGCTTCAGGGTCAAATCTCCTGCTGACACCTTGGCGGCAATATCCGCAATGTATGCAGGTTCACCTCCCAGCTGGACCAGGAGGTTTTGAGTGATAAAGAACGCGACGAGGAGGCTCAGGAAAATTGCGAACGCTCCGAAAATAAAGAGAACGTTTTGCACGCTCTTGACTGCGCTCACTACGCCTTGGGAATGTGCCTGCGCTTCACCAACCTGCGTCTTCCGAAATGCCGAAATCTTATTTGTCAGGACCTCCGCCGTCTTATCAAAACTTTCCATGATCTTGTTGCCGGCTTCCATCCCCTGCGCAACATAGACCTCCGCCATTTGCTTTCCTTCCGCATAGTACCGGCTGAAGGCGCCGTCCAGCTCCTCTATTTCCTTAAGACCTTTTTCGTCGCCTCTCCTCCGATACAGCTCTTTAAATTTTGCCGCGCCTTCCCGGACCTGTTCAGCCGCTTTTTCGGCGTCCCGGTATCCTTCTGGATTATGTGTGGCCGACACGTCGGTCAAAAACTGCTGAACTTGCACGATGTTGAACGCCATGTTCTCCGCAATCAGTGCAAAGGGCATGCTTTCTTCGGCGACTTGGCGCGCGCTCGTGCCTGCCTTGTTCACCGACATCATCGTGACGAGCGCGGCAAATACAAAAATCACCAGCACCGCGCTGAACCCCAGGCCCAGCCTCATTCCTATTTTCATATTTTTAAACATGAGCTATCTCCTCGTTTCGAGCGACGATCAATACAGAGACGGAATAACTGTTTACGTTGAGCAATCCGTCTTTTAGAACTTCTCAAACTCCGCATCCCGGTGGCCGCCGTTGCCGTTCTTGGGGCCTTTTTTCATGTCCAGATGAACCCCAACGGGATATGCCGCAACCTTCGCTTCGACGGCCCTGGACCTCTGTCCGGGAAGGGCAGCTCGTACTCCCGGGATTGCTTCGAGGTTTTTCAGCGTCGTTCTCCGGGCTACTGGCGTCTGTCCGGCCTTCTCCTCTACTTTGAAGAACGAAACGGTTTCCTGGAGCTGCCCGGCCTGGGAGGACAGCTCTTCCGCGGTCGAGGACACTTCTTCCGCGGCGCCGGCGTTCTGCTGGATCACGTGATTGAGCTGCTGGATCGCCGAATTAATCTGGTCCGCTCCCGACGTCTGCTCCCGGGACGCGGAACTGATCTCCTGAACCAGCTCGGCGGTTTTCTTGATGTCGGGAACGAGCCTGGCCAGCATATCGCCCGCCCGCTCCGCCACTTCAACGCTTGTTGCCGACAGCCCGCTGATCTCCCCCGCGGCGACCTGGCTCCGTTCGGCAAGCTTCCGGACTTCCGCCGCCACGACGGCAAAACCCTTGCCGTGTTCCCCGGCGCGGGCCGCTTCGATGGCCGCGTTCAGGGCCAGGAGGTTCGTCTGGCGGGCTATCTCCTCGATGATGGATATCCTGGCGGCGATGTCTTTCATGGCGACGACCGCTTCGCTCACGGCCTTGCCGCTTTCCGCGGCGTGCGCCGCGGACTTCAGGGCGATCTTCTCGGTCTCGAGCGCGTTGTCCGAGTTTTGGCGGATCGTGGCGTTCATTTCCTCGACCGAGGCCGAGGCCTCTTCAGCCGAGGCCGCTTGCTCGGTCGTGCCTTGGGACATCTGTTCCGAGCCCGAGGAAAGCTGCCTGCTTCCGGATGCGACATTGTCCGCCGCATTTTTTACATCCGTGATCACGTTCTTGATACGCTCACCCATGTTTTTCATTGCATGCAAAAGCCGTCCGGTCTCGTCAAGCCGGTCGACGTGTATCTGCCGTGTTAAATCACCCTCGCCGAGCGCTTGGACGAATACGAGCGTATTTCGCAACGGCCGGCTGATGAATTGCCAGGACAACAGATAAATCGCCGAAACCAATGCAAGAACAACAAGGATGCTCCCGACCACGAGATAGTTTCTTACCTTCGCGCTTTCCGCGGAAAATTCATCAAGATACATGCCGGCGGCAATCACCCAGTTCCAGCCGGGATACAGGGAATAAACCACGGTTTTTTCCCGGGGCTTGGTTTCCCCGGCTTCGCTATTCTGCCACGCGTATTTTATGGTCCCGTCTTTCTTTTCGAGCATCTCCTTGATAAACTCATGTCCGGCTGCGTCTTTGGATGCCAGGATATTCCGCCCTTCCTTGAACGGGTGAACGACTAAATTGCCGTACGCGTCCCCTTTCCTTGCATCCAGGAAAAAGAGGTATCCGGTGTCGCCTACCTTCAACGAACGAATCTTTTCTTTCAGGACCCTCAGGTTATCGGTAAAATCCAGTCCGATAAAAAAAACCCCGATCACGCGGCCCCGGTCATCCTTGATCGGCACGTATCGGGTCATATAGTCCTTGTCGAACAGCGTGGCTTTTCCCGTATAGCTTTCGCCGTGCATCAACGGGTCATAACCGGGATGCTCGCGCCCGAGGAACGTCCCGATAGCGCGCGTGCCATCCTGTTTTTTCAGCGACGTTGCAATTCGCAAAAAATCATCGTCTTTTCTGGTGAAGATCGTGGCAACGGCATGCGTAACCGAGGTAAACTTGTCGATGCGCTCATAACGAACGTTTTGAACAACGCTTCCCGCCTTTAAGAGCGGCGCATCCACTGCCCCTATCCGCATAGTCTTCTTCGGTTCCAGCGTCATTTTTTCCGGGTAATACGACACAAACACGCTGGACAGCTCTTCTACATTACGCCTCAGGCTATTATCGTAGGTCTCCACCATGTCCTTGACCATCTGGACTTTTGTCTTCACCTGATCCTGCATTTTAGTTTCAAGCAGGGAAAACAAAAACCGGTTGAGAAACACCGTAGAAACACTGAAGGCCAACACCACGATAAGGCCCAGGATAATCGCAAGCTTTGTGCCGATGGAAATATCTCGAAATTTCATGGATTCACAAGCCTTCCTAAATGCCGCTGACGTGGTGCGGCATTTTTATTATTGAAGACATCCTTCCATCGCCCGTGCTGCCGTTTATTCCGTGTTTGCCTCGGTCCGCTCGGCCTGCACCAAGGCGAGTTCATCCGTGGAGAAAACCTTGTCGATGTCAAGGATGATGATGAAACGATCATCCTGCCTTCCCATCCCTTTGATGAACTCCGTGTTCAGCCGCGTCCCGATCTTGGGCGCCGCTTCGATCCGGTCGGGACCGAGGTCCAACACTTCCTCCACCGAGTCCGCCAGCGCGCCCAGGACGGTGGTATCGCCGTCCAGTGATACCTCGGTGATAATGATGCAAGTATTCACCGTCTGCTCGGTCTTGGTCAGGCCAAACTTGAGCCGGAGATCCACCACCGGCACCACGCTGCCCCGGAGGTTGATCACCCCGCGCATGAACTCCGGCGTTTTCGGCACTTTGGTTATCGTCGTCATATCGAGCACTTCCCGGACCTTCGCTATATCAAGCGCAAAAATTTCGTGATCCAGGCTAAACGTCAGATATTGCGTCGTTTCCATAATCTCCGCTACACTCATGGTTCCTCCTCCTTAAAATTCACGTATTGTCAATATCTAACCACAGAGTCCACAGCGAACTCCTTGAATAGTAGGGATAAAAACGTATCTGGGATCGCCTCCCCCTCTGTGCCCTCTCGTAACTGCGCTTGTAAGTCTTTACGTTCCTTAAAACCCTGTGAGCACACAGAGTGATGTTGAAAAACAGCCTTTCGGTAGTGAGCTTTCCACCAGCGTATTGCTCAGTGCCCTCTGCCTGCGCCAGCGTTTACGAGTGGAACCGCGAGTGCAGGGTGTGGTTTCATACTAGCCTCTTCTGTTTTCATAGAACTTTTGACCGTACCAAAATCCAGGGGCAAGGGGTTGGGAATGTTTTCATGCCGTTCCTTAACCCCTGGACCCTGCTTTTTTAATACTTCTCAAACTCCGCGTCCCGATGATCGCCGTTCCCGTTCTTGGGCACGGTATGCATGTTCAGATTAACGCCGACAGGATGCGCCACACGTTCAACCGGGACCGCTTTGGGCTTCTGCGCCGGGTGGACGACGTGAAACTCACGGACTGCTTCCGGGCTTTTTGCCGCCGCTCTCCGGATCACGGGCGCCTCTTTCTCTTGTTCCTCCACCTTGAAGAACGAGATGGTGTCCTGGAGCTGCATGGCCTGGGAGGACAGCTCTTCCGCAGTCGCGGACATCTCTTCCGCGCCCCCGGCGTTCTGCTGGATCACCTGGTTGAGCTGCTGGATCGCGGCGTTGATCTGGTCCGCTCCCGAGGCCTGCTCCTTGGAGGTCGCGCTGATCTCCTGAACCAGCTCCGAGGTTTTCTGGATATCGGGAATCAGCCTGGCCAGCATCTGGCCTCCTTTTTCCGCCACATCGACGCTCGAAACCGACAGTTTGCTGATCTCGCCGGCGGCCACCTGGCTCCGCTCCGCGAGTTTCCTTACCTCGGAGGCGACCACGGCAAAGCCTTTCCCGTGTTCGCCGGCCCGGGCCGCTTCAATGGCGGCGTTCAGGGCCAAGAGGTTCGTCTGGCGCGCGATCTCTTCAATGATCGTTATCTTGGTTGCAATTTCTTTCATCGCGCCGACCGTCTCGGACACGGTCTTGCCGCTTTCCACTGCGTCCGCCGCCGACTTCAGTGCGATCTTCTCGGTCTCGCGCGCGCTGTCCGCGTTCTGTTTGATCGACGCGTTCATTTCCTCGACCGAGGACGACGCTTCTTCCGCCGAAGCGGCCTGCTCCGTGGCGCCCTGGGACATCTGCTCGGAACCCGAGGCCAACTGCTGGCTCCCGGACGACACGTTTGCGGCCGCGGTTTTCACGTCCTCAACGACCACCTTCAGCCGCTCAATCATATTCTTCATGGCCGTGAGCAGCTGGCCCGTCTCGTCGGCGCCCGTGACGTCGATCTCAATGTTAAGATTGCCTTCCGAGAGCCGGTTCGACACCGCAACGGCCTGATCGAGCGGGCGCGTAATACTCCGCGTAATCTGCCAGGCTATGACGCCGAAGAAGCACAGGATGATTGCCAGAGCGATTATATTTGCCCGGGCTTCACCCCAGAACACGGCATCCACGTCGTCGAGGTAAATGCCGCTTCCGATGATCCACCCCCAAGGCGCGAAGCCCTTGACGTAGGACACTTTTCTCACCGGTTTCTGAACACCCGGTTTCGGCCAGAGGTAATGGACAAAGCCGGCATTCTGTTTTTTCACGATGTTCACAAAATTGACGAAAAGTTTGTTGCCCTCCGGGTCCGCATACTCGGACAGGTCTTTTCCATCCAGCTCGGCTTTGAAGGGATGCATGACCATCGTAGGATGCATATCATTGATCCAAAAATAGTCCTTTTCTTCATAGCGCATGGTTTTGATCGCGGCGAGGGCCGCGGTTTTTGCGTCCGCCTCCGTCATTCTCCCCTCGCGGAAAAGTCCGTGATAGTGCTCAAGCACGCCATACGCTGTTTCAACGACGTGCCGCGTCTTGAGTTGCTTCTCCGCTTCCAGTGAGTTCCGCAGCGTTACGGTGGACATCACCATGCTTATTGCCAAACTGACGGCGGCAATTACGACAACGGCCCCAAGCTTGTACCTGATTTTCAAATTCCCGAGGATTGACATTTTCCCCCTCCCTTCGTAACTAAAAATGGCATCTAACGCCGAATTATGACGAAACACCGATTGCCTCCAGCTCCGCGGCCTGGATCAGTTTCGGCACGTCCAGGATCAGCGCCACCGTGCCGTCGCCCTGGATCGTTGCGCCGGAGATGCCTTCCACGTCGCGGTAAAATTTCCCGAGGTTTTTGATCACCGTCTGGTGGCCGCCCACCACCTGATCGACCACAAAACCGACCCGTTGCCCGTCTTCTCTCACGATCACAATCTGCTCGATCTCGGGAGGCTCCCCTCCCATCATGAACTTTTCCCGCAACCGAATGTAGGGGACGAGCCGGTCCCTGACATTGACCAGGTGCCTGCTGTTCGGCCCGGCCCCCGTTTCATGCGTAAGTTCAAGGCATTCTTCGACAAAGGAAAGCGGGAAGATGAAGCTCTCCGTGCCGATCTTCGTGAGGAACCCGTCGATAATAGCGAGGGTAAGCGGAAGCTTGAGCAAGATCGTCGTCCCTTTTCCTTGCTCGCTCGAAAGTTCGATCGTCCCGCGGAGCGCATCAATGGCTTTCTTGACGACGTCCATGCCCACCCCGCGGCCGGAGACGTTCGACACACCGTTGGCCGTTGAGAAAGCGGGCCTGAGAATAAACGACAAGAGCTCCTTTTCTGAAAGTTCCGCATCGGGCTCTATCAGTTTTTTTTCTATGGCCTTGGCGCGGACGGCCTCGCAATCGATCCCGGCGCCGTCGTCCTCGATCCGGATGAGGACATTCGCCCCGGAATGGGCAGCAGACACGCGGATTGAGCCCGCCCGCGGTTTGCCCGAGGACACCCGGACCTCCGGCGTTTCGATGCCGTGGTCTATGCTGTTCCGGATAATGTGCACGAGGGGATCGCTCAACCGTTCGATGACGGTTTTGTCCAGCTCCGTTTCCGCCCCGTCTATCGTCAGTTCAAGTTCCTTGCCGAGCTCTGCCGAAAGGTCGCGCACGACGCGCTGCAGTTTCGTGAACGTGGCGCCGATCGGCAACATCCGTATGCTCATGGTATTGTCGCGGATTTCCGAGGTCAGACGCTCTATGGTCTCGGCAAGAGAGGTAAATTCAGGAATGCCGTGCGTATTCGCTGTTTGGCTGAGCCTTGCCTGGACCGTCACCAGTTCACCAACGAGGTTCACAAGGCTGTCTAACCTGTCCGTGGCGACCCGGATACTCGATGGCCGGTTGGCGTCCTGGCTTTGTTCGCGCGTGTCTGTCCCCGTCTGCTCCGCGCACAGCGGGGCGCGCCCCGCGCTCTCGCTCACGGTATTTTCCGGTTTCAGTGCCGCCCGGATATCCTCCGGAGACAGGTCTTTATGTTTGAGAAAAAGTTCGTGGATTTTTTTGTAAGTTGCTTCATCCTCTAAGGCCCCTTCAGTGTCGATAAGCTCTATGCGGAGCTCACTCTCGTCCTCGACGAAGATAAACACATCCTGGACCGCGTTCAGGCCCTGGGAAGTTGTCAAGAGCACGTCCCAGTACGTATAACACGCCTCGGGCTCGTACTCTTCGAGACGCGGCACCGCGTCGGGCCGGGCGATCACTTTGCAGGGGCCGAGCTGGCTGAGCTCGCCCAGAAGGAAAAGGGGGTTGATGCCTCGCGTAAAAATGTCTCTGGCCGGGGAAAAACGGATCCAGTAGGTAACAGAGGACCCCCTTGCTGAACCTGCGTTCCTGCGCTTTAAGACAGGCGGAGCGTCGCCGGTTTGCGCGGGCGAGGCCAGCTTCCAAACTGCATCGATGATTTCACGGGTTTTCGCTCCGTCCACCTGACCCCCTTTGTAGCATTGGTCGAACATGGCCTTGATCTGGTCGTGCGCGGAGAGCGTGAGAGCGATAATGTCTTTCGTGACAATGAGCTGCCCTCTTCTCACTTTGTCAAAGAGCGTTTCAAGCTCGTGGGTAAAGGCTGAGATGTCGTTCAGTTCGCAGGCCGCTCCTGAACCTTTGATCGTGTGCAGCGCCCTGAAAGCCCTGCCGATCGGTTCTTCGTCATAGGGGGATTTCTCAAGCTCGAGCAGGGCCGCTTCGAGTTCGGAAATAAGCTCATAGGCTTCTTCCCGAAAGGTCTCTCTGAGCTTCGCGGTGATGTCCTCCATGGGCTCCTCTTTATTTAGTTGCTGATGCAAAGATTCGTTCATACCCCGCCTCTTCTGCCGCTTTTAGGATTGCGCCGGGGAGCTTCCCCGCATACGACAACTGTTTTCCCGCTTGCCTCGCGGTTTCAAAAGCCGAATACAGCAGTTGCAGGCCCGCGAGGTCGATGTCCGTCACGTTTCCCAAGTCGAGAAAAACCTGACCCGCATCGGCCAGCGCTTTCATCAAGAGGGTACGAATTTCATCGGCCCGGCCCACCGTCAGTGCGCCTTCAAACTTTACACGACCATTCTTGTCCGGCAATTCAAACGTGGATGCCATGGCGCTCCCAGACCTTTCCCGTTGACAGAATTGAATCAGCAACAGCGCTTTTCCATTTTACTTTACGAATTTATTGATTACGTTCAAGAGTTGCTCTGGTTTGAATGGCTTTACGATCCAGCCGCTTGCTCCGGCCGCTCTGCCTTCTTGTTTTTTAGCCTGCTGCGCTTCCGTCGTGAGCATGACTATGGGCGTAAAGCGGTGTTTTGCCGTGGCCCGGAGCCGCTTAATGAACTCAATGCCGTCCATTTCCGGCATGTTGACATCGCTTATCACCAGGTCGATCCGTGCGTTATCCAACTTGGTGAGCGCGTCCTTGCCGCCGCTCGCCGCGATGACCGTGTGTCCCGCGTACTCAATTGCAAAAGATACAAGCTGTCTGATGGCCGCTGAATCGTCCACAATCAGAATTGTCTTAGCCACGCTGTTCATCCTTTCATCGCTTTCGTCGCGGAACTTCCTTGATCGTATATAAAGCAATTGTGATACCAGGACTCAACATGTTGAATTTAGACCATTTATTTAATTTCAGGAGATAAATATCGGGCAGGAATACGGGCTCGTCGGGCAAATTACCCGGCAATAGAACAAAGTTATTGCCACGAAGACTCTAGGACACTAAGAAAAATTTAAAAGATGCGGGTTGTAAAACTGAGGAGGTGTGACTCTGTGGCGAGATCCGGTCCCGGCTTTGTCGGATGCCGTTACGAAGGGAAGGTTATCGTGATGAGAGCGCCTTTGTCTTGTTCCGAATCAGCGTCGATGGTCCCGCCGTGATTCAGGACAATTTTGCGCGCGATGGAGAGGCCGAGACCGGTCCCGCCCTTGTCTGCTTTCGTGGTAAAGAAGGGCTCGAACATTTTAGTAATAAGGTCAAACGGAATGCCGGGGCCGGTGTCGCGGATGCGGACCACGATACGTTCGCTCTCGCCGGTCGTCTCCACGGTAAGCGCGCCCTCGTCCTCCATGGCGTCCAGCGCATTGGCGATGATTACGAGAAAAAGCTGACGCAGCTCTCCCTCGCTGCCGTGAAGCGTAAGGGGGCGGTCCGAGTACCGTTTGGTGATTTCAACGTTCTTAAGCCGTCCCTGGAAACCAATCACCTCGATGGTCTTGTCGAGCAACTCATGAAGGAGAATGTCCTTCTTCTCATACGTCGTGTTTCGCACAAAGGAGAGCATGGTTGTCGTGATATTCTTGCAGCGGAACACCTCTTCCTGGATGATATTCAGGTATGATTCGAACAAGGCGCTGTCGTAACGCCCCTTTCGGACCCGCGTCAGAAGTCCTTCCGAGCATCCCGCGATGGAGGCCAACGGATTGTTGATCTCGTGGGCGATCCCCGAGGCCATTTGCCCAAGGGCCGCGAGACGTTCGCTCATGACAAGCCTCATCTCCTTTTCTTTTTCCGCGGTGATGTCGCGCGCGATATGAATGGAGCCCAGATGCTCGCCGTCCGGCGAATAATAGGGGAACACCGACACCCGGAAGATCTCATTGCTCCCGGCGTTAAAGATCTCTTCCGATTCCGGCAGCGTCCCTGTTTTATCCGGCGTAAGGATCAGGGACGGCAAACCGCTCTTCTCCAGAAGCGCATCATACTTCAGGTGGATTATGTCCCGCGGTTGAAGGCCGAGGTGCGATGAAAAGGCCCGGTTGGCCTTCACGATGTTCCCATTGTTGTCGATAATTACGATCATCTCGGTGATGCTGTCAAACGTGTCCAGCCATTCCTTTTGAGAGCGGGAAGCGGCGTTCAGGGCGGTCCGGATATCGTGAATAAGCTTTTCCCGCTCTTCTTCCGAATGTTTCATGTCGGTAATATCGCGCGAAATGCCCTGCACCGCGTAGATGGCGCCGTCTTCAGTCCTGAGCGGCGCGAGCCGGGTGCCCAGCCATACCTCTTTATCCCCGAAAACATATCTGCCTTCTTCGTAAACAGACGTTCCGGTGACGAATACATTCTGCAGATCGCCTTGCTGCTGTTGGGAAATCGGGGCTGGAAGCACGGAGGTCAAGTCCGTTCCCACGAGCTCCTGCGGCGTCCGCTGGAACAGCTCGGCCCCGAAACTGTTGATGTACTGGAACCTGCCTTCGCGATCGAGAATAAAGATGGCGTCGCGGGCCTCTTCCGCCAGCGTGCGGTAGCGTTTTTCGCTTTCCTGCATCGCCTCCTCGACCCTCTTTCTCCTGATGATCCCGGCCAGGGCGCTCGTAATGGCGTTCAGGGACTCGATTTCCTTCTGGTCCCGGCGGTGCCCGTCTTTTAGGTACACGTTCAGTACGCCGAGCACTTCGCGAGCGTACTTGATCGGGACGCAGTAATGACCGTGGGGGACCATGTCTTCGTGCCGCACCTCGTGATGATGGTCGAGCATGTCGGAGAACTGCACCTCTCCGCTTGCGGCGGCCCGTCCGCAGAGACAGACACCGAAGGGGACGGTCTTGCATTCCTCCGCAATGCCGCAGGCCGGCCCCCTCCTGGCCTTCATGACGAGTTTTGGCGGGTCGCCTTCAACCAGGTAGATGCAGCCTTGCGCTTCAAAGGAAAGCCGGGACACCGAGAGAATGAGATTGAGCGCCTGTTTTAAAATGCTGTCGAGGGTAATATTTTCGAGCGAGATATGCAGGATCCAGTTGATCACGGTCTGGCTGTCGTAGTTCCACTGGATGACCTGTTCCGCCCGCTTGCGTTCCGTAATGTCCTGCATGACGCCGAGGAGACCGGCCGTGTTGCCGTTCACATCCGTATAGGTGGCCTTGTTGAAAATAACATCATGCTGGGTCCCATCGGCGTGCTTGACGCCGAACTCATAGACCTGGATCCCGGGATCATCGAACAGGTCCTTGTCCCTCCGGTAATATTCGTCCGCGAGGTCCTTGGGGGCGACGTCGTACACGGTCTTTCCGATGAGTTTTTCTTTCTCCAGTCCGAGAAAGTCCTCAAACGCTTTATTGCACCCCCGGTAGACGCCTTTCAAGTCCTTGTAAAAGACCGGCATCGGCATGGTGTCGATCAGAAGCTGCAGAAACCGGAACTGTTCCTGCAGCGCCGTTTCCCATTGTTTGTGCTCCGTGATATCACGCGCCACGCCCAGAAGCGCGGTAATCGCTCCTGCTCCGTCCCTGATGGGGGCGGTGCGGCATTCGAGACGGCGGCGCGAGCCTTTCAGCCCGATGATTTCATATTCAATCGCCTCCGTGGCCCCCTGAAAAACCTGCTTGCAGTGCTCTTCCACGGCAGGGCGATACTCCGGGGCAACCAGGGCCACCAGAGCTGAGCCCACGAGCTGTTCGGGGGAGCCCGCTTCGAACATGGCCAGGCCCGCGGGGTTCATATCTTGAATAACGCCGTCCGCGGATACGAGCAATACGCACTCCGGCTCCGTGTTGATGATGGTCCGAAACAGGCTTTCCCGCTTTGCTGATTCTTCCTCCAGGCGCTTCTGGTCCGTGTGGTCGTGGAGCGTTTCGACAACCGCGGTCAATGCTCCGCCCGCGTTGTAGATCGGCGCGGCATCGTAGATGAGATAGCGGTCCACGCCGTTCAGGTCTTTCTTCCATCCTTCGGCCTGCAGTCCGTTCGGGTTGAGCGTCGAGCGCGAGTAGATATCGTAGAGGGCCGGGAGGTCCTCTCTATTGCCGTCGATGATCACATCCGCGAGGGTTTGGCGTTCCTGCGCATAAAAAGGGACCCAATGCTTGTTCGTGCCGACCATGGAAGCGGAGGGGATTCCCGTAAGCTCCTCGCAAGCCTTGTTCCAAAAGATGACCTGGTGGCGCGGGTTTACTACAAACGTCGCGCTGGGGGAATTATCGATAAATTTTTTTGTTATGTCGCCTTCTGTTTCCACCGCGCGCTCGGCCCGCTGGAGCGCGGCTATCATGCGGATGAGGACGGAAGCGACCAGGATGGAAACCGGCAGGGCGGCGGCCGCGCTCGTGATCAAGAAGTCGCTCCTGATGCGCCCGTGGAGAAAGAGGCTCATAAGGGACACGAAGAACGCCGCAAGCAGCTCCGAGGACAGCACGGCCATCCCGAGAAGGCGCCATGGGCTTGCGAGCTTCAGTTTTTGGATTATTGTGTTGAACATAGATGCCGAAATACGGTTTGCTGCAAACTATTCCTTCACGCCGTATTCCATCAGTTTCCGGTAGAGCGTCTTGGGATCGATCCCGAGCGCTTCCGCGGCCTTACCGCGCTGTCCGCCCGCTTCTTTCAGGACACTGAGGATATGGTCCTTTTCCACGTCCGCGAGCCGCCCGCTGTGGTCCTTATGGTCCTCGATCAGGTCCGGTGGAAGGTCGCGCTCTTCGATGACATCCTCCTTCGACAGCAGGAGGATCCGATGGACCATGTTTTGAAGTTCCCGGACGTTCCCGGGCCAGGAATAGCGGCTGAGGGCGCCCAGCGCGCCCTTGCTGAATCGTTTCTGCCGAAACGCGGGATTTTTCTTGCGGAAGTGCTCGATCAGGAGCGGGATGTCTTCCCTGCGCTCCCGCAGAGGCGGTATGGAGACGGTCAGGGCGCTGATTCGATAGAAAAGGTCGGCCCTGAACCCGCCTGTTTCCACCTCGGCCTTGATATCCTTGTTCGACGCGGACACGAACTTGACGTCCACCCTGATTTCCTTGACGCCGCCGACGCGGAAGAATTTTTTGGTCTCGATCACCCGGAGAAACTTTATCTGGAGCTGCTGCGGCAGTTCGCCGACCTCATCGAGAAACAGGGTCCCGTTGTTCGCGATTTCCAGCAATCCCAGTTTTTTCGCATGCGCCCCGGTAAACGCGCCCTTCTCATGCCCGAACAGCTCGCTCTCCAGCATGTTCTCCGGGATGGCCCCGCAGTTGATCGGGATGAACGGGCCTTCCGCCCTGTCCGAGGCGTCGTGGATGGCCCGCGCGATCAATTCCTTGCCCACCCCGCTCTCGCCGTGGATAAGGACGGGGAGGTCCGTAGCCGCGACCTTGCCGACGGTTTCCAGGATTTCGAGCATCAGCGGACTTGCCGTGATGAGCCCGCTGGAATCCGTTTGTCTTTTGAGCTGGGTTTTCAGCAGCAGGTTTTCGCTCAGAAGCTTTTTTTTCTCCAGCGCCTTCTCGATGACGGCCCTGAGTTCCTCCCCTTTGAAGGGTTTGGTGAGAAAATCGTAGGCCCCCAGCTTCATCGCATCGACAGCGGTCTGGACGGTGGCGTGGCCGGTAAGAATGATGGTCTCTACGGGAATTTCAAGGGACTTGATTTTTTTCAGGACGTCGAGGCCGCTCAAACCCGGCATGGTCAGGTCGAGCAAAAGGACGTCGAACTCCTCCTTTTCGAGGAGCTCCAGCGCCTGTGTCCCGCTGTCCGCGCCGAAGGCGTCGGCCCCTTCCGCTGATAGCTCGGCAATCAGGACCGTTCTCAGATTCTTATCGTCATCGGCTACCAGTATTGTCGTCTTATGCGTTTTCATGGTCGATGCGCCGCGGAGAAAGACCGGATCGGTCCTCTTTCTAGTCAGTTCATAATACTCCATTGCCTGGTTTTTTTCCAGAAAGAACGTTCGCCGGTCAGCGGACGGGCAGTCTAGGCGCTTTTCAAATACTCCATGATTTTGTCCCGCACCGTGACGAAGAGACGGTCGAAACGTTCATCGTCGGCTTCCAGCAGGGTAATCCGGAAGCCCATGAGGCTGCAGTTGAATCCGGTCAGGGGCACCACGCAGATCCCTGTCGCGGCCAGCAAGTAGTAAACAAACCTCTTGTCCAGGGCCACGCCGTCCGTGATGGTCTCTACGTACGTCCTGGCCCCGGGGTCGGCGACCTCCAGAAACTGCTTGTCGTTAAGGACCCCGTCCTCGAACATGACGGTCATGTAAAACGCGCCGTTCGTTCTGTTGACGATGGTCCCCTTGATGTCCTTAAGCAGCTCATACGCAACGTTGGACCGCCGCTCGTACTTTTTATTTCGCTGCTCCACGTGGCCCCGAAAGCGCTTGTCCCCGAATATCGTCGGGATGACTTTTTGCGGCAGCGTGGTGGAACAGACCTCGAGCATCTTGTCGTCCAGAATGCTTTTCACATATTTGGCGAAGACCGGGTCGCTCGTCTGATTATACACCTCGATCCACCCGCACCGGGCGCCGGGCCAGGGCAGCTCTTTCGAGATGCCCTTCATCGAGATGCCGCAGACGCCGTCGATCACTTCCGCGAGCGGGACCGCCCGCTTCCCGTTGTAGGCCATGTTGATATAAATCTCGTCGCACACGACAAACACGTCGTACTCCCGCGCGATGGCGACGATTTCCAGGAGCGTCTCCTTGGGGTAGACCGCGCCCGTGGGGTTGTCGGGGTTGATCACGAGAATCCCCGAGATGGCGGGATTGTACTTCACTTTCATCCGCAGATCTTCGAGATCGGGATACCACTGGTTCCGGGGGTCAAGGTTGTACGCAAGGTACTCGGCCCCCGCGTGCGCCGCTTCGGCCGACGAATGCGTGCTGTAGGCCGGGCTTGGACCGATCACCCGGTATTCCTTCCGGAGCTGGCCGTAGATCGTACTGATCGCGTCGCCGAGTCCGTTGAAAAAGATGATGTCCTCTCCGGTGATCCTGACATTGCCGTTTTTGTTTGCCTGCTGAGCAAGAAATTCCCGTGTGGCTTCGAGGCCCTTGGTGGGAGAATAGGCGTATGTCAGGTCCTCCCGGGACGCGGCGATCACGATTTCCTTGATCCAGTCCGGAATCTTCTCGCCTTTTTGAACCGGATCGCCGATATTTTCCCAAACGATTTCGGTCCCGAGCGCGGCGAACTTCTTGGCGACGGCGACGATCTCCCGGATCTCATATTTAAGTTCGTCGGCGCCGGCTGATACGATGTTGTTTCTCATGAAACTCCTCGTGCGTACTGTTCACCTATCATGGTTCCCCGATGTCACATCGAAGAACTGTCGAAAAAACTAATTAACCAGGGTGGCGCTTTTATTTCTTTACCGGGCCGATGGGCCAAACGACCTTGCCGTACACTTCATTCAGCACCTGTGCCAGGCCGGCGTATATCGCGGAGAACCCGCAAAAGAGGCCCTCGTAACCGGCCGCGATATGGAGCGCATGGCTGCCGGTGGCGTTGGCGGCGACCAAAAGGGCATAGAGGATCACGAGCGAACCGAACACGACCTGCAGCGCCCTGTTCAGCCGAAGCGTGCCGATGAACAGAACAGCGGTAAACAGGCCCCACATCCCCAGGTAAAATGCCAACCCCGCATCCGGCGTGGGCCCGGCAATGCCGAACGACATTTTCGGCAGCAGGATCAATGCAACCAGCGTCAGCCAGAACGACCCGTAACTGATAAATGCCGTGGTTGCGAAGGTGTTGCCCTTTTTCCATTCCATGATCCCGGCGATAATCTGCGCTATGCCCCCGTAGAACATGCCCATCGCAAGGATCATCGTGTCCAGCGGATAGAAACCTGCATTGTGAAAATTCAGCAGGACCGTGGTCATGCCGAAACCCATCAGCCCGAGTGGGGCGGGATTGGCCGTGGTGTCTATTACTTTTGTCTCATTCATGGAAATCTCCTAGCCCTGTTAAAATAGTATCGTGATTCAGCGCAATTACCGGCCTATCTTACAAAAATTGAGGCGTTACGTAAAGCGAATAATGCTATACACGTCCGGCCGTACGAACTCAACGGTCCCGCAATCTCCCATTCACATATTCGCGCACGGCGTCGATTGCCCTCGTAATTTCATCGGTGCGCGGCAGTTTACCCGCAAGTTTATCGATATAGCCCCGCTCGACGATCATCCGCAGGGAGCCGGAGAAATTGAGGTCATACAACCAGGCGAGCTGCAGCAGCTTAAAGTCATTCTGAGTCTTGAGCAGGGACTTCCGGGCCATGGTTCCCTTGCTTAAACACGAAAGGACCTCTTGCGAGTATCCCGGCTCATCCGGCAGGCCCAGCACGACCGCCCCCGCCCGGCTTGCCGGGTCCTGCTCGAAAAAATCCACGAACACCCGCAGAATGTCCAGCTTGTCCGCGTCGCGGACCAGTTTTGCGAACAGCACGGTTTCGTCATCAAGTTCCGCGGGAAGAGAAAAGACATTGTGCAGCGTCACGGATCGAAGAATGAGCTCCCGCTCTCGTTTCGGCACGTTGCGGAGAACTTCACTTTCCAGAAGTATTTTTGTGCCGAGCGCCCCGTGGTTTACCGAGATACTATCGTCGAAGGTCTTGTAGTCCCGGTACTGCGCGAACCTGCCGATGTCGTGGAACAGGCCGACAGCTTCCGCAAGCATGACTTTTTCACGGTCCAGGCCCAGGTCCTGCGCGAGCCGCACCGCGTTCAGGCACACTTCCCGGGTGTGCTCCTGTTTCAGGGTGAGGTTCCGTTGGTCTTCGGGAACAGGCATGGAAAAGGAGTTGCAGTAGGAAGAGAACCAGTCTTTTAAGGCTTGCAAATCACCAGGCTTCATGGCTGACGAAGGACCTCGGACGGACGTATCAGAATAAGGCAATAGTACCGCGAAGATACGAAGAAGGCAAAGAAAATCTTCGCTGAAGCGACGTCATGATGCCGTTTTCCGCGAACCGTATTTTAGTTCCTTTTCCTTATACATCAGGGAATCAGCGCGGGAGATCAATTCATCCATTGAACAGGGGTGTTCCGGGTCGTACAGTTTCATCCCCATGCTGATGGACAACACATAGCGGCGGCCCGGCTGGGAGTTCCGCGCCTTGATGCTCTCGCTGATGCGCGTAAGAATCGTGCGGTCTTCGTCGCTTGTGATCGAGTGTTCGAGCATCAGCACGGCGAATTCGTCTCCACCCAGGCGGCCGATTATGTCCGACTCGCGGAATATTTCCCTGAGGACAGACGCGGCCTCGACCAGGGCAAGGTCTCCTTCGGGATGTCCGAGCGTGTCATTGATTTTTTTGAGTCCGTCAAGGTCCACGTAGAAGAGGAGAAAACCTTTCTTGGTCCGGTTCGCCACCTTGAGCTGTTGCACGGCCATTGAAAAAAATCCTCGGCGGTTCAGGAGGCCCGTAAGGTCGTCGGTTGTGGAGATGGATTGAAGCGTCGTCTCGAAGGTCTTCCGCTCCTGCACGTCGTAGCAGGAGCTTATGTAGCCGCCGAAACTCCCATCGATGTCTTCGAACGGCCTCCCGAATTCCACCATCCACCGATACTCCCCGCTGTAGTTCCTGAGCCGGTATTCCGTCACATACGGCGTGCGGGTCTTGAAGGTGTCGAGCTGAAGCTTTTTCAGCCGGTCGATGTCTTCGGGATGCACGTTCTGCATCCAGGCGGCGCCTACCTCCTGGCCGATGGTCCGTCCGGTGAAGGCGACCCAGGCCCGGTTGAAGTAATCGCTTTTCCCGTCGATGTCGGTGCGCCGGATGGGGTTCGGCAATTCGTCAATGAGCGACAGGTAGAAATTGCGCGATTTGATGAAGGCGTCCTCCGCCCGCTTGCGGTCGGTGATGTCCTCGATCATGCGGATGGCATAAAAAGGTTCGCCTTTCACGTTGCGCATGACGGACACGGCAAGGAGCCCCCAGACGAGTCCGCCGTCCTTTTTCAAGAACCGCACGGCCATCTGGTAGGAGTCGCGTTTTTGATCGAGCAGTTCACGGAACAATTCGGCGTCCGAGACCAAATCTTCGGGGTGAGTGAAGTCGCTGAAATGCCGTCCCAGCACGTCCTTTGCGGCATAGCCGAGCATGGCTTCGAGCGCCTGGTTGCTTTCCGTAATGCGCCCGGCGGCGTCGACAATGGCGATCCCGATTGCGGCTTTATTAAAGAGCACCCGGAACCGGGACTCGGCCCGCCACAGTTCATTTTCCATGGCTTTGCGTTTGCTTACATCCCGGATGGTGCATTGCAGGATTCTTTCGGTCCCAATCAGATGGACGGTCCCGAAAATCTCCACGGAAATATCGCTGCCGTCCCTTGCATGGAAGGGCAGGTCGTCATAATAAATTTGGTCCTGGGTCTGAAGTTCCTTGACGATGACCTCGCCGGCGTCCGTGCCTGAGAACGACCTGATTTCCCCGAGGCTCTTCCCCAAAAGCTCGTCCGGCGCATAGCCCGTCATGGCGAGGAAGGACGGGTTGACGTCGATGATGTTCCCGGTTTTTGCCGACAGGAGCACGAGCCCGTCCCGCGCTGTCTCGAACAGGCGCCGGTAGCGCAGCTCGGCCTCGTGGAGCACGGTGTCTATCTTTTTATGGTCGGCTGTTGCGCCTTCAAGTTCGTCAATACGCCGGCGCAGCTCAGCCACCTCCGAGAGCAACTGGTCCCTTGTTTTCCCGCTGTCGTCCATTTCTAGAGTTTATCCGAAGTTTTGCCGGAAATCAATGCCTCGGCAGCCTGATGTTCTTCAATTATTTCAGCCGCCTGTGAACGAAAGCAAGCGGCGCATCTGGAAATCCTGTCCGCACAAACCGAAACCAACAAACGTGTCCCGCGGAAAGTGATTAAAAACCATTTGCCATAATGTTCCTTCTGCGTTATTATAATGGGCTGTTTTACCTTATCCCATTTTTAGCAAAGGTCAAAGTCAACATATGCTTCAAGTCACGAATATCGAGAAATCCTACGGCAAGCAGGTGCTGTTCGACGGCGTCGGCTTCACCGTAAACCCGCGCGAGCGCGTAGGGCTGGTGGGCCGGAACGGCCACGGCAAATCCACGCTTTTCCGCATGATCCTGGGCGAAGAGCACCAGGACTCGGGAACGATCACGGTGCCGTCGGGCTACACCATCGGGCATCTGTCCCAGCACATCCACTTCACGGAGGAAACGGTGCTCGCGGAGGCCTGCCTGGCCCTTCCGGAGAACGAGGACCTCATCGACGAGTCCTATAAAGCGGAAGCCATTCTTCACGGCCTCGGGTTCACGAACGAGGACTTCGAACGGCCTCCCTCGTCGCTGTCCGGCGGGTACCAGGTGCGCTTGAACCTCGCCAAGGTCCTTGTGTCCGAGCCGAACCTCCTGCTTCTGGACGAGCCCACGAACTACCTGGACATCATTTCGGTCCGCTGGCTCACGCAGTTCCTGCGCGCCTGGAGGAACGAGATGATCATCATCACCCATGACCGCGAGTTCATGGACGGTGTGACGACGCATACCATGATCATCCACCGCTGCAAGATGCGCAAGGTCGCGGGCAACACACAGAAGCTTTACGGCCAGATCCTGATGGAAGAGGAAATCCACGAAAAAACGCGCCAGAACGACGACAAAAAGCGCAAAGAAGTGGAGCAGTTCATCAACCGCTTCCGCGCCCAGGCCACCAAGGCCAGCGCGGTCCAGTCCCGGGTCAAGGCGCTTGCGCGGCACGAGAAGCTCGACAAGCTCGAAGAGATCCGGTCGCTTGATTTCAAGTTCCGGTCCGCGCCGTTCGAAGCCAAGTGGCTGATGACCGTGGATGACCTGTCCTTTGGGTTCTCCGAGGACAGCCCCAAGCTGTTCGAAGGGCTCTCCTTTGGCGTGAGTAAAAAGGACCGCATCGCCGTGATCGGTAAAAACGGCAAAGGCAAAACCACGCTCCTGAACCTGCTGGCCGCGGAGATGTCCCCCACGAGCGGCGAAGTCAAACTCCACCCGAATACGAAGATCGCCTACTTCGGCCAGACCAATATCGACCGCTTGCGCCCGCAGAAGACCGCGCTCCAGGAGATCATGGACGCGCACCCCGACTGCGCCCAGGGCGAGTCCCGCGCCATCTGCGGGCTCATGATGTTCGAGGGCGACAACGCGCTCAAAAAAGTCAGCGTGCTCTCGGGCGGAGAGAGGAGCCGCGTGCTTCTGGGCAAGCTCCTGGTTTCGCCGGCCAACCTCCTGATGCTCGATGAGCCCACGAACCATCTCGACATGGAATCCATCGACTCCCTGATCGAGGCCATCGAGGCGTTCGACGGGGCCGTCATCATCGTGACGCACAGCGAGCTGATCCTCGAAGCCGTGGCAACCAAACTGATCGTCTACGATAATGATACGGTATCTATCTTTGAAGGGACCTATCTTGACTTCCTTGACCGCGTGGGCTGGAGCGACGAGGGCGGGGTACGGGTAAAAAAAGGAAAGAAACAAAATGGTGGGAGCGCGAACCGGAAAGACTCCAAAAAACAGCGTTCCGAAATCGTATCGGATAAATCAAAGGCCCTCGGCGCGCTCAAGAAAAAAATAGCCGCCCTTGAAGAAGAGATTACGAAGCTTGAGTTCGACGTGGAGCAGGACACGCAGAGACTTCTGCAAGTATCGGTCAAGGGCGAGGCCCTGGCGATCAAGAAACTGTCTCAGACCGTTCGGGACAACAAGGCAAGAATCGATGCTCGTTTTGCAGAGCTTCAGGCCGTAACGAATGAACATGATGCAAAAGCGAAGGAGTTTGATCGGCAATTGGGCGCGTTGGCGGAGGTTTCGTAACGCAGGGACTAATCAATCGCAGGTGTGGTCTACTATTCTCCCGGTTTTTGCAGAGACTTATCCAGCGCAGCGCTAAACTTACGGAACGCATCCTCGAGGCCGGACATACCTTCCTGCATTCGGCTCCAATCCAACTGGAAGCCATAACCGTGATACACGACGTGCCTGAATTTACGAAAAGTTGACATCGTAGTGGCGAGTGAATCATCAAAAAGCGCGGGAAGCGGTTCTTGAGAGGGCCTGCAAAAACGCTTGAATAGATCGATATGCCACGTATCACCCGCTGGAAGTGAGACGGCGTAATAGCGGCTGATGCGCTTAAGGATGTTCTCCACGCCGCCGTAAAATTGCGCCATGAATGCCGCGGCAGCGGTCTTTTCCCGAACCGTCGGCTCGTGCTCGCCAACATCTTTCCGCAGGGAAGCAAGCTCCCGGACAATAGCTCCAATCAACTCCAGCTCAATGCCGATTTCCTCGCGGAGTTCGTCCACATTCATATCAGCACTTTTCCCCTGCGTTCGATAAGCCTGGTGAAACGGCTGGGAGGGCTCAGAGGTATAAGATCGAGAGGAGTATGCAACTCTTCTTCAAGCCGCGCAGCAAGTTCATACAATTTCCAGCCGGGAACGCCGTCACAAGCAAGGTCAATGTCCCTTGCCTGTTCCGGGGTCTCCACACTGCTGCCAAATAGGATCAA